>NZ_JBEZUP010000013.1:0-234152 GCF_040636485.1 Streptomyces sp. NPDC038707 | reverse complement strand
ACCCTGACGACACGACCAGGGCACTCGGCGGCCAACAACATGGGGGGTCAGTTTTCAGAGACTCGCCGGGGGTCAGATTTCAGAGAGCGTTGACAGCATCTTGCAGATATCGAACTGCTGGGACACGGCATCGGCCATGCCATGGGCATGCGGGGTGGCTTGTCTATCCGTTCAGCTTCCGGTGATGTCACCGACGAGGCTCGCGCCGCTTGGCCAGATGGGCCAGCCGCTTTTGATCTGATGCTGGCGAATACCCGTGAGCAGCTTGAGCGCTCGATGCTACGAGGGCCCACTGACGCCGAGGTGCCAGACCTTAAGGCAAACGGGTGGGACCCGACAGTCGCTAAGAGAAGCGCTGAAAACCGAGCTGAATCGGAGCGGCAGCTAGCTGAACGCCTCGACAATGATCCGCAGTATTGGAACCGCCTGCGCGACGTAGTACAGGCCCGGTACATGTCTCTCGAAGTCATAGACATGCTCACCCAGGCACTCCTTGACCGAGGCAGAACACTTGCTGAAGTAGTCACGGGCAGAGACTCGATCCGGGCCTTCGCGGACTGCATGCCAAGCGCCGACGTCCATACGACCCTCACAGAGGCGGCGCATCGTAACCGCCAGAAGTCATGGGAGCCGAACGACATCTTCGATATCGATGCACTGAGCATCGCGGTGCCGTACTGCGACGTGGTCGTAACCGAACGCTATGCGTCCCATGTCCTCCACGCTGCCCACCTCCCGCGAGGGATGAAAACCGAAGTAGTTCCCAGACTCAAGGACCTAACAGAATGGCTGGATCACCAGTGAGTGTGCGGCCCCCGTCCGCACACTCACACGGCGGCTTCCTACCCCCAGCCCATGCTCTTTTCGATCTTCTTGTTGTTTCCCGCCTCGCTGTCGTCGATGACGCCCGCGTAGCGGCGGTGGATGACCTCTGGGGAGTTGCCGGCGCGCCGGGCCACTTCGGCTACAGGGAGACCTGCGCGCAGCCAGTTCGTGATGCATGTGGCCCGGAGGTGGTAGGGCTTCCGGGCCAGGGGCGAGTCCACCTTGTCCGGCGGGAGCGCCAGCGGTCTGGCCTCCTGCCACACCCGCCAGTAGCTGGAGGTGCCGAGCAGTTCCCCCCATTCGTTGGGAAGAGCCGCCCGTCTTTGGCGGTGCCGAACTCCTTGAGGTGTGCCCGGAGTATCGCCACCAACACGGGCGGAATCGGCACCGGCCGGTCCGTGCCTGGCTCGCGTGCGGGGATGGACTGGCCGTGGCGCTCGCAGAGCAGGGCGAGCACGTCGGCGCCGTCGGTGAGACCGAGCGCGGCCCATTCGGCCGGCGGGGTGTCGTCCGGGCCCTTGGAGGTGTCGAGGTCGACGACGATGAATCCGGAGGGGCCGGTAGCGATGCCGACGTTGTAGGGGGCGTGCGTCCAGCACCGGGTGATGCGCTCGCGGTCGGTGGTGGCGCGGGTCTCACAGTCACGGACGGCGGGGCGCTTGGCGCCAGGGATGAGCGGGAAGACGTGCCAGCCGCGCGACGCAGCGTCAAGTGCAGCGCTGAGCTGGGCAGAGCCGTCCAGTTGAGGCATGCTGGAGGTTCTCCTGTTCTGTCGAAGGGACAAGGGAGCCGGGGCGGGCGCGGTCTTGTGGTGAGAGGCGCCCGCCCCGGGCGTGTCTAGAACGGGGGTTCGTCGCTGAATCCCGAACCGGAGCCCTGAGCGGCTCCGGCCGCGGCGGGTGCGGCGGTGCTCCACGCGTCGGTGGTCGGACCGGAGGCGGCGCCGTTGCGCTGGACGCGTTCGACCTTGGCCGTGGCGAAGCGCAGCGAGGGGCCGATGTCGTCGACTTCCAGCGCGAGCATGGAACGGTTCTCGCCCTGCTCGTTCTGCTGACGCAGACGGCCTGTGACGACCACGCGCGTGCCCTTGGTCAGGCTCTCGGCAACGTGGTTGGCCAGCTCCCGCCAGGCGGTGCAGCGCAGGAACATCGCGGTGCCGTCGCGCCACTGGCCGGTGGCCTTGTCGTAGGTGCGCGGGGTGGAGGCCCGGAGAACCGGGCGATGGCGTCGCCCCCGGCGGTGAAGCGCAGTTCGGGGTCTGCGGCGAGGTTGCCGACGATGGTGATGGGGGTCTCTCCCACGGACATGTGGATCACTCGCTTTCGGTGGTGGGGTTGGTGCTGGAGTCGCGGTGGTCGGCGGTGAAGTACAGCCGGGTGCGCTTGCCGTCGCGGGTGGGGTACTGACGTGCCGGGCCGGTGTCGAACGCGGCGGCCAGAGCGGTGCTGGCGCGGTCGGCGTCGCCCGGCGGGCAGATGACGCGGATCTCGAACACGGCTCTTCTCTCGCTCAGTTGGCATCGAGGGTGGGTTGCTGCCAGGTGGGCAACGCTCCGAGGACGCGAGTGCGCCAGCGCAGCGCGTAGGGCAGGCAGTTGGCGCAGTCCTTGTGCGTGTGGCCGGGCAGCGGGGGTCTGCGGCGTGCGTGGTAGCTCCACGCCGCGGAATCGGCGGAGGCGAGCAGGTGCCCGACCTGTTCCAGACCGAGGGTCTTGAAGCCAAAGCCGTGCAGGCGCAGTCCGCGCGCGGCCATGGCTGTGACGATCGCGGCGCCCTCGCGGGTGGACTGCAACCGGCACACCGAGCCCAGCCCCACCACGGGTTCCCGGGCGAGGTCGACGCCGGCCCGCGCGTAGCGCTCGGCGCACCATTCGTAGTCCGGGACCGTGCGGCCTTGTAGGACGGGGATGATGCGCAGTTCCGGGGCGAGGGAGCGCAGTTCGAGGAAGTTCGCCACGGTGCGGTGCTGGTGCTCGCGCACGCTCAGGTGCGTCCCGGCGAAGGTGAGTGGGCCCGCGGTGCCGCCGTGGATGATGAGGTCTTCGCACATCCAGTCTTGCGGTGCGGCCCAGTCGTAGGGGCCGACGCACTCCCAGATGCGGCGCAGGTCGTCCACGTACTGGCGCGGCGTGCGCGTCCAGCGGCCGTGCCGCTGGAGTTCGGTGAACCCGCCGGAGTCCACCGCGGTACGGGCCCTGCGCCGCATCGAGCTTGACCGCGGCGGTGAAGTGCTCGGACTTCAGGAACAGCGGCACGCGGGTCAGGCGCACCCAGTGCCGTTTGTGGGTGGTCAGGTAGAACCTCACCGATCCCCCCGCGCGGCCGGGAGCTCCGGGAGCCCCGCGGCTTCCAGCGCCTGGGGGTCGAAGCCGGGCAGCGCGGCGCGGGTGACAAGGGCCTGCGCGAGCTGTTCGGCGTAGGCGGCGCCGGTGCGGGCCACTTCAGCTCCTGCTCGCGGCTCTCGGGGTGGGCGGAACCCTGGCAGCAGCGATCTTGACGCAAGTTCTTCAGAAGAGAGCCGAACGAGAGCGGAGGGCTGCCGAAGATCTACGCAGGTGGCATGCGGAACACTTTCGCGCCGCCAAAGAGCTTCTCTACAAGATCAAGGAAACGGAACGCATCCTCGCGAGTGCGTGCGCCTCTCTCCCCAACGAAGAGGGGGATGCGCGGCTCCGGCGGACCGGGTACACGACGCTACTCACCGTCCGCGACACCGATGTGCCTCAGCCCACCGACGACGCGATGGTCTTCGATGCTGTGCACCTAGAGATCGTCCAAGAGGCGCTACAGCAGGCGCACACACTCCTTGAAGAAGCAGAGCACCTGACTGCCGAGATCTCCATTCTGTCCGAGGGCGATACGCCGCATGCTGCGAACGTCATGTTCGAGGCCGCATGGGACGCGGCCGGCGCCTTGGAGACAACCCGCGGCACCCAGGACGCAGCCTTCCGCGCGGTCATTGCCATGCAGGATCCGATAGCAGCGTTCCAGGCGTCGGTGCGGGAAGAGCTCGGCGTGGCGACACCCTCGCCCCACCGGGGTGTTACAGCCTTCAGGAGCAACCCGGGCCGAGCGGACTAGGTTCTGTCCCGTCGGCCACAATGCTGTGCTGTGAACAGTGAGACAGCAGCCGCCCTTATCGGCGCTGGCGCGGGCATCATCGGCGCCGTGGTGGGTGGAGGCGGTGCGGTCGCAGCTGCGCGGATCACCGCTAGCAGGGGAGCCAAGGCCAATCAAGAGCAGTGGCACCGGCAGACCAGGCGCGATGCCTACGCCAATCTGATCCTCGTGTCACAGGACGTCCTTGAGGACATCTTCCGGTTCCGGCGCACAGCGCACGAAGGGAATCTCAGCCGCGAAAGCGCCGCCGAGACATACGCACGCCTGACGGAGCGAATAGCCGAAGTGCGGGCAGCGAGAATCGCTGTGGAGATCGAAGGACCCGATGGCATCGATAGGTTCACCAGGCCTGTCCTCGTCAACCTCCTTCGTGCGGTTGAAGGGCTACACCCCGACGTGCTCATCGTAGAGGACGGCGGGCTGGCCGTGCCTGAGCAGTTCGAAGAAGGGTTCAGCCAGGCAGGGTTCGCCGTATCGGATCTAACGTGGTGCGCCCGCGAAATCCTCAGCGCACACGAAATCACCAGCGCCAGACACCTGCACCCCCCGTTTCACGACCACACCAGGTGACCGGCAGCCAGGGGCATCGTGCAGCAGTGTCTCTTAGCTCGCGGCCCTGCGTGGCTGGTCCCGCGTGTCCAAGTGTCCCAGTAGCCGGGGTGATCTGCGAAAACAGGTGGGCCAGCGAGAAACCGCCCTGTCCCACCTGTCCGAACCAATGCTGCCCCCGTGCGTCAGCCCATGAAAATCGGTGCATTACGTTCGAGAGTCGGCGGCGGGGAGCCCAGGAATTGGCATTGGGGCTGGCAAGCGGTCGTGCACGTTCGCCAGCTTCTGAAGCAGGTAGCGAGCAACTGACGGAACCCTTTCTCGCTTAGGCTTGGCAAGATGTTCCGTCAGGCGATAAATGAGCGATTCAACATCATTCGCTCGCACGCATTGGCCATCTCCACTTAGGACGTTTGTTTGCCGGATGGCAACTAGCACCAACTCAAGACGGCGCACCAAGACCTCAGATTTGCCGCTCTCTTCGAATGAGGAGCACATAACTAGCGTGTTGTGAATCGCCAAGCGGAGCACCACGCCAAACGCAACTTCATGATGGCCCCTAGCGACCCTCACCGAGTACTCCGCTGGCATGAAGACGAAGGCAGGCAACACCGGGAAGAGGGTACGCGCTTCGTCCCAGACAGGGAACATAGCATCCAGCGCCGGGCGGCTTACCACGACCGGAACTGATTCGGAGCCGCGAATACTCACAGCAACTTCTTTTAGATTCTCCAGAAAACGGGAAGTCCACATTGCCGCCTGAAGACCAGGATAAAAAGAGTCCATCCCCCAGCGGTCCAACACCACTTCGAGGCGACCACGCCCATAGCACCAATCGTGGACCGAGAGCCCACTACTACCGAAAGCGTTGAGAGCATTCCTCTCGCGCAGCGCACGGACTCCCTGCGGCGGATCGCTCTCGTCAAGGAAGCGCGCAAGTTCTGGCATCTCGGCTCGAAGCGCCATCAATGCACAGTCGAACCCCACCATGAATGCGTACGCCCGCTCGATTCCATCAGCAAGATCTTCTACCGCAGTGGTGTCCTCGCCGACACAAATTAGCTCGCGATCTTCATCCCATTCGAAGTCTTCGTGAGCGGCTCCGTTTCGGACAGCCGGCAGTATCGCCTGTGCTGCATCCTGAAGGACTGGATGCCCATCAGCAACTAGCTGATCGCGCAATGATGCAATCTCGGGCAGCCTTCCAGATCGCCCTCGCAGCTCAAGGACCGTCCATGCACAAGGTCGGAGCTGGCCCTCGACCACCCTGCGATAGATGTCGAGCATGCAGAAGGCCCGCTGCTGAGCAGTTGATGCATTCCTGAGGTTCTGCTGGGCTTGAACGATCCCCTGGTGGTTAGCCGCGCTTCGGTCGGTCCGCGCCCTCAGGCGCCTAATCGGCTCTGCGAAAATCGGGTCTGCCGAAAATCCGCTTCTTACGATGCGCGAAGCAAAGAATGCCGAGCGCAGCACCAACAGGGGCCTTCCACTCTGTGTATAGGCCCACGCGAGATCGACTGCACTTTCGACTTCCAGTGGCTTCTTCGCTAGCTCGGAAAGCACAGAAGATAGGCGTTTATAGAGCACGCCAATACGCCCCCGATAGTTCGCCAGAAGGCGCGACGACAAAAAGATCCCTCGTTGATCACAGATTTCATCGCGCGCAACGCCAAAGATCTGAACGCACGTTTCACTCGGCAGACTTGGCGTGGCGCTTGTGATCGAGTCCAGCTTGGCCTGCAGCTCATCCACATGCCGCAGGCCATCAGGAAATCCACAAGCAGCGTCATCAAGAACTTGGATCGCAAAATCATGCAAGCACTCTCGCAAGTGCAGTACTTCCTGCGAGAGTCCAGATTTGAGCACGGCCAAGTACCACAGATTTTCTTCTCGCGACTTTACGTCATGCACCAAGTCGAGCGCGCGTTTCTTGATCCCCTTAGCGTTCCCCTCCGAAACAGCGGCCGCCAGCGCATCCATTGGGCCACCGAGAAGCCACTCCTCTTCACAGAGCCCTGCATCCCACAGGGACTGCTCCCAGTCGTCCTGGGCCACGGGAGCACTGGCCCGCGGCGGTTCAGTCAGCTGACCGAGTTCGTTTCTCGCTGCCTGCAGGATGCGTGCCAAGGCTTCTGTCGGGAGAGACATGGCTTCATGCTCTCGAAGCTTGCCGTTCCGAGCCATCGATTTGTGGTCACGTCAGGCTGAACGTGTAGGCGGCAACGGGCTGTTGGCCTGGGCAGGCATACCCTCAAACTGTCTGATGTGACTGATCTTGAGGACGCATACACGAGCTGGCTCGCCTCCCTTCATCGCCTGGTCTCGGATCCACCGAGCCTCGCTCAGTGGCAGGACCGGCGGTTCGCCTTCGCCCATCAGGTGGGTGACTTGCTGACGCGCGCGAACGGCCAGCGCTCCCCAGTGACCGGGCCTGTCCTGTACGGGGTCTTCACCAGTGGCGGGCTGTGCTACGTCGGTCAAACTCAAGAGGGGGAACGGCGGCTTCGTGATCTCCCTGTCGGAGAGAGTCACCACGTCGCCAACACCGTCCCTCCGGAACTCTGGGAAAGCGTCGTCGTGCTGCGGTGGCCGGAGCTGCTGGCACATATCAGCGCGTCGGAACGTGTGACCGCGTCTGCACTCGGGCCCGTTGTCTGCGGCTTGGTCCTCGAGCACCGTCTTCAAGTAGCCACATCGCCGCCGCTCAACAGTCGGCGCAGAGACAGCCGCGGTGGGTGGCGTGCAAGGAATCATGTGGCCAGTCGGTCACGGGGCGCCGTTCACGCGGCGTCCCTACCAGAGTTGTGGCAGTGCACTTGGGAGGCATGGACCACACTGGCGAACCTCGATGCCCCGGGCCTCAACCTCTTTCGCGCGGACGCGGGAGCGGGGCACATAGTGTTTCCCGGGGCGCTGCACAGAAGCCAATCGAACACGTCCTGACGACGGGTTCTCCGCTTGGACTAGGCATGGCGCCGCACGGCCATCGTGTGAGGGGCGTGTGAATCGGGAGAGCGTGCGATCTTCCCGAAGGATTCGTGCAGGTCAGAGCAATATTTTGACACTGCGGGATCACGCTCTCCGGAGCCGTGTGCGCAGGTTCGAATCCTGCCGGGGGCACCTTGGATTAGGTGTCTGTAGACCCCGTCATCAGCGGATGCGCTGAGGGCGGGGTCTTGGCGTTTGTGCGGGCGGGTGTGGTCGCCCCAGGTGCCATGCCTGCGGCGTCAAGCAGGTCACAGGTGTCGAGCGGCCTGAAAGACCTCGATACCTCACTCGTCCGCGCCGGCGGATACGACGCCGGGCACCCACGGTGTACGGAGTGCCCGGCGTCGCACCCGAGTGCGTGCTACGCGGCCAGATCGGTGGGCAGTGCGCGCTTGCGGAGCTCCGTGACGATGACCTTGAGCTCGGCGGCCTCCTCCTTGCTGAAGTAGCCGAACAGATTCTTCGGGAAGCGGTCGGTGAAGGGGCTCCGGAAGAGGTCCTGGGGTTCCAGGTAGCCGCGCTTGGTCAGCGCGTCGACGATCAGATTGAGGAAGTCCCACTGCTGGGAGCTCAGCTGCCGGCCCGAAGTGAAGCCCTCGAACGCCCGCTGCGCAGCGGCACGATCCAGACCGCTGATGGAACGGACGAACAAGCCCAGCCCCGGCCCCTGCCGCACCACGTGTTCCAGATCCTCCGAGGAGGCCACGCCATCGTCCAGGAACGCCTTCTCCAGCGCCTTGAGATCGTCGGCGGTGATCTGCTCATTGTGCGTGAGCTTGTGCACAGCGGGGTTGTCGGGATGCTTGTCCAGGTAAGCCCGGGTCTTGGCGCGGAAGCGGTCGATGTCGGTACCGACCTGCATGCCCGGCAGCTCCATTTCCACGGGCACGCCGAGCTCATCCTCGAAGTCGGTGTAGACGATCTTGCGCTTGGTGGGCGGGTCGATCAACTTGACCAGCGGGCGCAGCCGACGTCGCAGGTCTTCGAGCATGGGCAGAGTCACGTCCTGCCACCACTCGTCCCCCGCGCACGCAGACAGCAGTTCCGCCTGCTTCTCCACGTCGGGGATGTTGCGCTTGCCGAGCAGGTTCTCGGCGATCTGCTGCATCTCCGCGCGGCGCCTGGCGTAGTCGCGGCTGCCTTCCAGGGCGGCGAGCTGCAGCTCGTACGCCTTGAGATCGAAGCGCCTGGCCTCCTCGCCCGGGTTATTCCCCTCCTCGCGCCATTCACTGGGCAGACCGAGCAGGCCGGAGCGGAGCAGGTGGTCGGCCTCGTCGTCCAGGACGCGCCAGGCCGTGAAGTGACTGAAGCGCTCCACCTCACGGCGATGCGGCCGTACGAGAACGTTGTGCTCAGGAGACATGCCGCTCACGGTGCAGTGCAACCGATGCGCGAGGGACCAGCGCAGCTCCTGTTCGGTGGCGTACGCATCGGCGCCGGCGTCGCGGGCCGGGTCCGGGGGCGTGCGTCGGTCGAGGGCACGGATCAGTTCCAGCTGGCGCACCTGGGTGCGTTCGGCGAGGGAAAGGGTGGTGCGTCCGTCGCGGACGGGGAGGTCGGCGCTGAAGTAGGCGAGGTTGCCGCAGAAGTCGAAGACCTGGAAATTCTTCTTGGCGTACTCGGGATTGTCCGGGTCGGGACCGAAGAGAGCCGGGCGCAGGCGGGTGCCACGGCCCATCATCTGCCAGAACTTCGTCTTGGAGTAGACAGGCTTGGCGAAGACCAGATTGACCACCTCGGGCACGTCGACGCCGGTGTCCAACATATCGACGGAGATGGCGATGTCCGGGGCATCGTCCGGGTTCTTCGGCTCGGGGTCGGCGAAGGCGTCCAGCAGGGCCTGGGCGCGCTTTTCCTTGTACGTGATGACGCGGGCTTTCTTGCCGCCGTACTGCGGGTAGTTGGCGTTGAAACGCTTCTCGATGAACCTGGCGTGGTCGTTGCTGCGGGCGAAGACGATCGTCTTCCCGAGGCGGTCACCGCCCTCGACCTTGATGCCGTACGTCATCAGGGTTTCCAGCATCTTGTCCACGGTGTCCGTGTTGAACAGGTACTTGTTCAACTCGTTCGCGGAGACGGAGTCCGGTATGCGGCCGTCCTCGCTCCACTCCAGGCTGTCCCACTCGGCCTTCTCCTCGTCGGAGAGACTGGCGTACCGGATACCCAGCTCCATGAACTTCAGCGGCACCCTGATCGGGACGGGCGGGACGAGGTAGCCCTCGCGAACGGCGTCGTCCAGGTCGTAGAAGTCGGTGGGGACGCCGTCCTCCAACTGGAAGAGGCGGAAGGTGTTGCGGTCGATCTCGTTCTTCGGGGTGGCGGTCAGTCCGAGCAGAAGCGAGTCGAAGTACTCGAAGATCCAGCGGTACTTGTCGTAGACCGAGCGATGGGCCTCGTCGATGACGATGAGGTCGAAGAAGCCGGGGCCGAAGCGCCGATGGCCGTCAGCGTCGGTCTGGCCTATGAGGTTCATCATCGTCTGGTAGGTCGAGAAGTAGACCCGGGCGTCCTCCTTCTTCTCCTCCAGTAGGTTGACGGTCGGCGTCTGCTTCAGGTTGGCGTCGAACGCGCGCTTGGCCTGGGTGACCAGGGCCTCGCGGTCCGCGAGGAAGAGGGCGCGCTGCACCCATCCAGCCCGCTGGAGGACGTCGGTGAGGGCCGCGGTGGTACGCGTCTTCCCGGTACCGGTCGCCATCACCAGCAGGGCCTCGCGCTGCCGCTTCTCGAACGCCTCGCCCACGCGCGCGATGGCCCGCTTCTGGTACGGCCGTCCTGCGATGTCCTCGTTGACGGGCGTGTGGAGCAGCGAACGCCGGCGGGCGCGCTGCTGGATGCGCCAGAGGAGTTCCTTCTTCGTGAGGAAGCCCTGAATGCGGCGGGGCGGGTAGTTGATCTCCCGTGCGTCGTCCCAGAGGTAGGTTTCGTAGCCGTTGGTGTAGAAAATCACCGGACGGCGGTTGAACCGGGCCTCCAACGCATTCGCGTACAGCCTGGCCTGTTCCTGCCCCTCACGGGCGTCGAGCCGGGTGCGCTTGGCCTCGACGAGGGCGAGCGGCTTGCCGTCGTCGCCCCACAGCACGTAGTCGACCCGTCCCCTGCCGCTCTTGGTCGGCATCCCGTCGACTTCGTACTCGATGTCCTTGCCGCGCGTGAAGTTCTCCCAGCCGGCCTCGCGCAACAGAACGTCGATGAAGGCCTCGCGGGTTGCCTCTTCGTCGTAGTCGTGGATGTCGGGGATCTGCTTGTTCTGCTGTGTGATGTCCGCAATGCGCCGCCGGGCCTCTTCCAGCTGGCGCTTCAGTTCTTCATTGGCGGCCTCGAGCCGTTCCCAGCGTTCCTGAAGATCCTTCTCCTGCTGCCGCTTCTGCTTCAGCAGCTCCTGCTGCTTCGCCTGGTGGGCCTGCGGGGAGAGGGGGCGCGGGACGAGGGTGAGATCAAAGGCGAGGTCAGACGGTGGCAGGGTGTGCCGCCCGCTGTCGGTGTAGTTGCGGGCGAACCAGTACAGGAGGTGGAACAGTTCGCGGAGGCTGTCGAGCGCCAGCTTGACCGGCACGGGTGCGGGCTTGTGCACCGCACGGTTCCCGTTGATGCGGACCAGGTCCATTTTGGCGATCAGACCAGGAGTGACCAGCTGTTTGAAGCTCGGCGCCTTGGTCATCGCGTTCAGGTCCATCTTGTACGGAGGGACCAGGCGACGGTCGTTTCTGTACATCCACTCCACGGCCTGTTCGAGAACGAACCGGGAGTAGAAGGCGGAGGCGCGCGGGTCGGCATGGGCCAGACGCTCGGCCTTGCGGGCGTCGTCGTAGAGGGTGGCCCAGGCCTCCTGGAGGAAAACGAAGTTCCCGGCGGCGATGGTGGCTCCCCGGGCGGCGAGACCTCCTCCGGCACGGACGTTGCCGTCGTGAGCGGCCTTGAGGTCCGCGGGCGTCGGGATGGGGCCACTGGGCGGGGCGGGCTTTGCCTGACCAGGTGACTGCATGGTCGGCGTCGGCTGCGTCAGGCTGTTGTCTCGCGCGTCCTCGTGGCTGCGGTCAGTGGCCATGGCGGCGGTGTGTCCTCCCCCTCGGTGTTCACAGGGAAGCGCCCGCCTCCCCGTAGCGTTCTTCTTGCGTCCCGCACCAGAAGGTGCGTCACAGCCGGGCCGTGTACGAGGTGCGTCGTGGTGCGGCCGGGCGATCGGTAGTGCCGCGGTGTCCGTTCGACGGAGCCGGGCTGGACGGGTCAGGCCGGGCATGCCTGATCCGTGCTCGCGTCACGTGGACATGGGCTCGCGATCCCAGAAGGTGCCGTTGAAAGCACGCTGCCGGACGGAGGTGAAGAGCTCGTCGAGCTTGGCGAGGTGGTCACGGTGGAGGTTCCGCGCGCGCAGGACGGCTTGCACCCGCTCCTGGAACTCGATCTGCCACCCCTTGCCGGGAAGAGGGATCTTCACCGCCCCCATCGTCTTCTGGTTCACCTTGTACGTTCCGTTGGTCGTGCGTGCCACAGCCTCGACCTGCCGCCGAACAGCGGAGGTCTTCCAAATTGCCTCCAGGTACTCCGGGACAATCAGATCCTCACGGATCGGGGCGGCCAGCACCGTATCCGGATAGACAACGTCCGGGATGGCGACCGAAGAAAACCTGCCTACTCCGACCAACCGTTTGTTTCCGTTACCACGAACCAGCATGAACATGTTCGACTTCACGGAGTACTCTTTTGTCGGGTCCGATTCGAAGAGACCGATCTTCCAGGCCGACTCGTCAAAATCACCACGCGTCAGAGACGAGAGGGTGAGCACCTTTCCCTCACATGTCCCCTTGGACGAGGGAGAAATTCCATTGCGAAGGCGACGCTGCAGCACGTCGTCGAGGCACGCGATCTCCGCATCTCCTGGGAGCGTTTTCCAAATGATCGACGAGACGAGGTCATCGAGGAGGGCCATGGACTGGCGCCGCTTGACGCGCAGGGTGTCCACCTGGTCCAGGACTTCGACGATGCGCTCTTGTTCACGCATCTCTGGCAGAGGAACAGCAAGGGAGCCGCAGCGCTTCAGATCAAGATTGGAGATGTTCGTGGTCTGACGGCTGTAACTACGGACCGTGGCCTGGACCTTCGGCGACGAGAACCAGTGGTACAGATAGCGCCTGTTCACCCGCGCGCTGTCCCCGCGGAGCACAGTCACGAATCCACCGAAGGTGGTCCTGCGATCAAGCTCCGGAATCCAGGAACACTTACCGACCAAATTCCAGCTGTTAGCGCTGGAAATAAGGATGTCACCTTCCTGGGTGTACTGCTCTTCTCGTTTCACATGGTGCGGGCTGATTGCCCACACATCACTGAGGTCGAGTTCGGTCTGGACGTTCTTCGTCCGCAGGACGTCAACCGTGTCTTCGGGGCTGTCCTCGACGATGTCGTCCGGCTTGAAGGTCACTCCTCGCACGAAGGAAGCGATGTCCCCGAGCGGCACGGTGCGCACAGAACTCACGCCAGCATCCCCTCCAACTTCGCCATCCCTTCCTCGATCTGCTTGTTGAGTCGCCTCAAGTCGGAAAGGATTTCGGACGGCGGACGCGCTTCGATCTCCTCGTGCACGATCTGCCTGTAGCGGCTGAGCGAGAGGTCGTAGTCGTTCTCCACGATCTCGGACTTCGGGACCGTGAAGGACTGAGCGGTGCGAGGGCGCCCGCGTTCCGAATCCGCGCGGTGGAACCAGCGGGCGAGTACGTCCGGAAGGTTGTTCTTCTCATGCTCGGAGCTTGTGAGCGCGCCGCCGGGGCGGACACCGAGCTTGTCCTCGGCGAGAAGCGGCGTGCGCTTGTCATCGAGTGAGAAACCGTCGGCCTGGACGTCGTAGAACCAGACGTCGTCCGTGCCCCCGGTGTCGGTGCGGGTGAAGAAGAGAATGGCTGCCGAGACGCCCGTGTACGGCTTGAAGACGCCGGAAGCGAGCTTGACGACTGCGTCGAGCTTCTGCTCTTCCACCAGCATTCGGCGTAGTTCCTTGTGCGCCTTGGTGGAGCCGAAGAGAACGCCGTCCGGGACGATGACGGCCGCTCGACCACCCGGCTTGAGCATGCGCAGGAACAGCGCCAGGAACAGCAGTTCCGTCTTCTTGGTCTTGACCGTGCGCAGGAGGTTGGCCGCCGTGGACTCGTAGTCCAGGCTGCCCGCGAACGGCGGGTTCGCGAGGATCAGCGAGTACTCCTCGTCATCGCCGAACTCCGCTCCGGCCTGGGAGAGGGAGTCACGATGGCGGATGTCCGGGTTGGCGACACCGTGGAGAAGCATGTTCATCGACCCGATGCGAAGCATCGTCGAGTCGAAGTCGAAGCCGTGGAACATCTCCTCGTCGAAATGTCGGCGTTCCTCCGTGCCGAGCAGGTCCTGCCCATGCTCACGCTTCAGATAGGCCGCGGACTGGACGAGAAAGCCGGCCGTACCGCAGGCCGGGTCACAGATCTTGTCGCCGGGACGCGGCTGGGTCATCTCGACCATCAGATCGATGATGTGCCGCGGGGTACGGAACTGGCCGTTCTGACCGGAAGTGGCGATCTTCGCGAGCATGTACTCGTAGATGTCGCCCTTGGTGTCGCTGTCCTCCATTGCGTCGGCGATGGCATCGAGCTGGTCGACGACCTTCGCCAGGAGACTCGGGCTCGGGATCTCGAAACGAGCGTCCCTCATGTGATGCGAGTATGTGGAGTCCTCGCCGCCCATGCGCCGCAGATACGGAAAGACGCCCTGGCTGACCACATCGAACATGGTCTGCGGTTGCATCGTGCGGAAGTTCTGCCACCGCAGGTCTTGCTGGTCCTCCGTGAAGAACGGGTGCGGGTCGGAAACCCCGGAGAACTCGGCCGCCTGGTCCTTGTCCGTCTGCAGGTCGTCCAGACGCTTGATGAAGAGCAGATAGGTGATCTGCTCCATGACCTGCAGCGGGTTGGAGATGCCGCCCGACCAGAACGCGTCCCAGACACGTCCCACCTTGCTCTTCAGTTCACCCGTAATCACACGAGGATCCTACGGCCCCTGAGCCCCATGTCGAGCCGCCTCGTTTTTCGATCTCGGGCGGCACCACGGCCCGGGGAGGGCGGGTTCTCTGTGTTTTCGGTTGGGTCAGAGCCGGCCCCGGCCGTCGCGTGAGGGAGTGGGTCCCGTGGGGTGTCCGGCCGGCTGGGGTGGGGCCGGGGCGTCTGCCGGAGCCGGCCTCGCCGTGCGCATGCGGGTGTACGCGTACACGCAGCCCGCCAGGGCCAGGTCCGACAGGAGCATGTAGGCGATGGAGTAGGAGGACTTGGCGCTGTAGACGGCGCCCATGATCAGGGGTGGGACGAAGCCGCCGAGGCCGCCTGTCGCGCCGACGATGCCGGTGACGCTGCCCACCTGGGGCTGGGGGGTGACCCGGGAGACCAGGGCGAAGACCGAGCCGCTGGCCGTGCCGAGGCCCGCCGCCATCAGCAGGAGGCAGACCGTGGCAGTGGGGACCAGGACCGGGTCGAAGGACTGGATGATCGCCAGGACCGCGACCAGGCCCAGCGCCCAGGCCGTGACCGTGGCCGGGTGGACGCGGTCGGCGAGCCAGCCGCCGAGGGGGCGGAAGATGACCGTGACGAGGGCGAAGCCGGCCGCCCGGGTGCCGGCGTCGGTGGGGGTGAGCCCGTACCAGGTGCGCAGGTAGGTGGGGAGGTAGACGCCGAACGCGACGATGCCGCCGAAGCCGATCGCGTAGAGCGCCGACAGTTCCCAGGTGACGCGGAGGCGGCCCGCCTGGGTGAGGCGCGTGGTCAGGGGGGTCGACGGGATCTGGCGGTCGGGTCGGTCGTTGATCAGGACGGCGGCCAGGACGGCGTACACCGCCAGGGCGATCGCCATGACCAGGAAGGGCAGGTTCTCGCCCCGGTGGTACATGCGCGGGGTGAGGAAGCCGGACAGCGCCACGCCGCCCATGCCCATGCCGAAGACGCCGAGGGCCGCGCCCCGGTGGGCGGGCGGGAACCAGGAGTTGACCAGCGGCACACCGATCGCGAACGTCGTGCCGCCGAGGCCCAGGACGAAGCCCACCAGGAGCAGGGCCACGTAGGACGACCGGGCCGGGATCAGGAGCAGGACGGGGATGATCGTCAGGGCGCTGGTCAGCGGGAACATCAGGCGGGCGCCGTAGCGGTCGGTGAGCGCGCCGACCGGGACCCGGCCGAGCGATCCGACCAGGACCGGGACCGCGACGAGCAGGGACTGGGCCGACGCGCCCATGTGCAGGCGTTTGTCGAAGTCGCCGGCGAGCGGGGCGACGAGGTTCCAGGCCCAGAAGGTGAGGGTGAAGCCGACGGTGGCCATGACCAGGTTGCGCCAGGCCGCCGCGGAGGGTCTGTCACCGGTCATCGTCACACTCACTCCCAGGAGATCGGCCGCCCCGGCTGCCCCTCCCCTCGCGACGACTCCATGGTCGGGGACCGGGTCGCGGTCCGCATCCCGGGTACTCCGGCAGTCCCGCCCGGTTTCAGTCGCCGTCCGGCGGGGTCCACGCGGCGACGAGGTCCAGCAGGCCGGGGAAGCGGGCGTTCAGGTCGGTCACCCGGACCTGGCTGCGGCGCTCAAGGCCGTACTGGCGCTGCCGGGTGACGCCCGCCTCGCGCAGGGCCCGGAAGTGGTGGGTCAGCGAGGACTTGGGGCGGTCCAGGCCGAACCAGCCGCAGGTGTGGTCGAACTCCTCCGACTCCAGCAGGAGCTTGCGGACGATCCGCAGCCTGAGCGGGTCGCTGAGCGCGCTCAGCACGGTTTCCAGCCTGATGTCGGCGGCGGCCGGCTCGGGCAGCGGGTCGGGGAGGCCGGGGGGCGCCGGCGGCTCCTCGATGCCCGTGGCCGTCGGCTGGGTCGCTTCGGTCCTGTGCCCGGTCAACTGCCACTCCCTCTCACGGAGTTCATGTACGACTCAGATCGTACTGCATGCTAAGTTCGACTCCGCTCGTACAAGTACGACTTGACTCGTACTGAAGTCCAGGGGAGGACTCTGCCATGACGACGGCGACCGCCGGTGTGCGTGCCCGGGAAGCGGCGGACGGGGGTGAGGTGCCCGTCCGGTGGGTCTGGCTCGCCGCCTGGCCCGTGACGGCGGTGTTCGTGCTGTCCAACGCGGCCACCCCGCTGTATGTGCTGTGGCAGCGCGAGATGGGGTTCAGCAGGGGCACGCTGACCGTGGTCTTCGCCTGTTACATCGCGGGGCTGCTCGGGTCCCTGCTGGTCTCCGGGGTCGTCTCCGACCGCGTCGGGCGCAAGCCCGTGCTGCTGCCCGCGCTGGGGCTCGCCCTCGTCGCCTGCCTCGTCTTCGCGACCGCCGGCGGCGTGGGGGCGCTGGTCGCGGCCCGGCTGTGCACCGGTGTCGCGGTGGGGGCGGTGGTCTCGGCCGGGATGGCCGCGGTGACGGATGTGGCGGGGCCAGGTCGGCGGCGGCTCGCGGCGCTGCTCGCCTCCTGCGCGATGGTGTCCGGGGCGGGGCTGGGGCCGCTGCTGGCCGGCGTGCTGTCCGAGACGCTCCCCGGACCCACGGTCACCGTGTTCGCGGTGGAGGCGGTGCTGCTGGCGTCGGCCGTGGCGGTCGTGCTCCGGATGCCGGTCCGAGACGCTCGTGGTGACGGCGACGGCGGCAGTGACGGTGACCGTGGTCGTGGGGTCGGGGGGTGGGTGCGGGTGCCTGGGGTGCCACGGGGTGCCGGGTGGCAGCTCGCCCTGGGGATCGCCGTGTTCGCGCCCGGGATCACTGCCACGTCCTTCGTGCTGTCGCTCGGGCCGTCGCTGCTGGCGGGGCTGCTCGGCACGGGGAGCCGGGTCGTCTCCGGGGCGCTGGCGTTCGCGATGTTCCTGTGCGCCGCGGGGGTGCAGTTCGCGGTACGACGACTGGGGCGGCGCACGGTGCTGGCCGCGGGTGCCGGTGCCACCGCCCTCGGCATGGCCGCGCTCGTCTGCGCCGTGCACACCGGGTCGGTGGCGGCGCTGGCCGGGGCGGCGGCGCTGGCGGGGGCCGGGCAGGGGATGGGGCAGCTCGGCGGGCTGTCGCTGCTGAACTCGGCCGTACCGGGGGCGCGGCTCGCCGAGGCCAACGCGGCGCTGAACGTGGGGGGTTACCTTCCCGCCGGGCTCCTGCCGGTGAGCGCGGGGTTTCTGAGCGACGCGGTGGGGCTGACGACGGGGGCGACGGTCTTCGGCACGGCGCTGGCGGGGCTGGCCCTGGCGGGAGGCGGGGTGGTGCTGCTCGGGCGGGGGCGGGTGCCCTCGGCCGGCTGACGGGACGGGCGGGGTCCGTGTCTTCAGCCGGCTGACGGATGCGGGTGGGGCGGGATGGGGTGGGGTGGGGCGGGGCCCGTCCGCATGCGTCAGCCGGAGCGAGACCAACCGCTCCCGCCCGGGTCGTCAGGGAGCGGCTCCACTGCGCGCTCCCGCCCGCACACCCCCGCGGCCCTCACGCCGTGCGTTTGCGGGATGCCGTCTTCTTCTGTGCCGTCTTCTTTCCCGCCGTGCTCTTCGCCGTCGTCGTCTTCTTCGCCGTCCCCTCCCCCGCCTTGGCCGTCGACTTGCGGGCGGGGGCGGCCTTCTTCGCGGCCGGGGTCTTCTTCGTCGACGTGGACTTCTTGGCGCCCGTCTCCTTCGGTGCCGACGCACCCCGGCGCAGTTGTCTGACCTCCGCCTCCTCCTCCGGCGCACCCCGGGACTCGCGGGCCGCACGGACGCTGTTCTCCAGGGCGGCCATCAGGTCCAGCACCTTGCCGCCGGCGGCGGGGGCCGGGGACTCGGGCGGGGCCTCGCCGGTGGCCTTGGCGGCGATGACCTCCTCCAGTGCCTCCCGGTACTCGTCGTGCAGGTCCTCCAGGTCGACCTCGCCGAGGGTGTCCATCAGGGCGTCCGCGAGGTCCAGCTCCTTGTCCCGGATGGTGACGTGCTCGTCCGGCGCGACACCCTCCGGGGCCCGGACCTCGTCCGGCCACAGCAGGCCGTGCATGGCGATGGCTTCGCCGACCACGCGCAGCATGCCGAGCCGCTCCCGCCCGCGCAGCGCGTACTTGGCGATGGCGACCTTGTTGCTGCGCTTGAGCGCCTCGCGCAGCAGGGTGTACGGCTTGGCGGCCTGGGCCCCGCCGGCCGCGAGGTAGTACGCCGCGCCCATCTGGAGCGGGTCGATCCGGTCGGCCGGCACGAAGGCCACGATCTCGATGGTGCGGGCGGTGGGGATGGGCAGGTGGGAGAGGTCCTCGTCGGTGATCGGGATCATCGTGCCGTCGGCGTCCTCGTACGCCTTGCCGATCTCGGCCTGGCTGACCTCGCGGTCCTCCAGTTCGCAGACCTTGCGGTAGCGGATGCGGCCGTTGTCCTCGGTGTGGACCTGACGGAAGGAGATCGCGTGGCTCTCCGTGGCGTTCACCAGCTTGATCGGGATGCTGACCAGGCCGAAGGAGATCGCGCCGTTCCATATCGATCGCACGTGCCGCACCCTTCCACTGCAGTTTTCTCCGGTTTGTCTGGGATTGTCATCCTATGACGCCTATCACAGAGGTGGAGGGGCGCCGGGTCGCGCTCAGCAACCTGGAGAAGGTGCTCTATCCGGAGACCGGCTTCACCAAGGCGGAGCTGGTGCACTACTACGCGACCACCGCCACCGCCCTGCTGCCGCACCTGCGCGACCGGGCGGTGTCCTTCCTGCGCTATCCGGACGGGCCCGGAGGACAGCGGTTCTTCACCAAGAACGTGCCGCCGGGTACGCCCGAGTGGGTCACCACCGCCGAGGTCCCCCGCTCCTCCGCGGACAGCCCGGCCCGGATGGTGCTCGTCCAGGACCTGCCGAGCCTGGTCTGGGCGGCCAACCTGGTCGCCGAGTTCCACACCCACCAGTGGCTGGTGCAGCGCCCCGAGGAGGCGGACCGGCTGGTCTTCGACCTCGACCCGGGGCCGCCCGCGCACATCGTGCACTGCTGCGAGGTCGCCCTGTGGCTGCGCGAGCGGCTCGCGGCGGACGGGATCGAGGCGTACCCGAAGACCGCCGGGTCGAAGGGGCTGCACCTGCTGGCGGCGGTGCGCGGCGGTTCGTCCGAGCGGACGTCCGAGTACGCGAAGGCGCTGGCGGTGGAGGCCGAGCGGGCGCTGCCCCGGCTGGTGGTGCACCGGATGACGAAAAGCCTCAGGCCGGGGAAGGTGTTCGTCGACTGGAGCCAGAACGCGGCCCGCAAGACCACGGCCGCCCCCTACACCGTGCGCGCCCGCCCGGCCCCGCTGGTGTCCGCGCCGGTGACCTGGGAGGAGGTCGCCGACTGCCGCGACCCCGCGCAGCTGGGGTTCCGGGCCGACGACATCGCCCCGCGTCTGGCGGCCCACGGCGACCTGATGGCTCCCCTGCTGGATCCGGCGTCGGCCGCCGCGCTGCCGTGACCGGCGCCCGCCCACCGCCGTCCCGCGACTGGCGGTGGACCGCGTTCAGACCCTCCGCCAGACGTTCCGGTCCCGGGCCGTTCCGTGCAGCGCCTCCACGTCCGCCGGCTTGAGCACCCCGCCCAGCCGGGCCAGGTCCGCCAGCTCCGGGTCGCGCAGGATCCGTACGCCCCGCGGCTCGGCCGTGACCGTGACCTCGGCCGGGTCCACCAGGGCCAGCAGCGGGCGGACCTCGGCGGTGAGGGCGTAGGAGGCGCGGTCGGCGGCGGAGCGCAGCGGGCGCAGCAGCGGCTCGGGCTCGCGGCGGCCCAGGGCGACCATCGGGTCGGTGACCCGGACCCGGGCCCTGCGGGCGTACAGGGCGTGGACGGCGAACAGTCCGCCGGGGCCGATCACCAGGTGGTGGATGCGGTCGCCGCCGGGCAGCGGGACGGAGTGCAGGGTGTGCCAGCCGGCGCCTTCCAGTCCGTCCAGCGCCTGTCCCACGGTCTGCTCGGCGGTCAGGGCGCGCCGCCGCGGGTCGGGGCGCAGCCGGTGCGCGGGGCCGGGGTGCCGGTCCAGGGCGACGAGCAGCGCCTCGCCGGGGCGGTTGGGGGCCAGGTCGTCGTCCGGGTGCAGGGTCAGCCGGGCGAGTTCGACGGGGGTCGGGAGCGGGGGCGGGCCCACGGTCACCGGGCCGGTGACGAAGGGGTTCAGGGCCTGGAGCACGGCGTCCCGGCTGTCCTCGGCGAGGAGATCGACCCGGCCGGTCTCCCGGTCGTACCAGGCGACACTGGTTCCGTCCGCGCGGCAGACGTACAGCCGCTCACGACCGTGCCGGAAGGCCGGCACCACGCGCAGTCCGCTCATGCGCCATCACCCCTCGTCCATGGGAACAGGAGGGGTGCGGTGGGGGCAAGACCGGTTACCGTGGAGGGCGGCCCTTGGCGGGGAGTTGGGGAGGGACCGTTGCGGACCCGCGGAATGCAGCCCGGCGTGCCGGCTCCGGAGAGCCCGTGGAACGAGATCGTGCCCGGTCTGTGGATGGGCGGCCACGAGTTCCTGGACCGTTCCGGGCGCCTGGAGCCCGCCGTCGTGCGGGACGAGTTCGACGTGGTGCAGACGCTGCTGCGGCTGCCGGGGTACGGGCCCGATCCCGGCGTGGAGCACCATGTGTGGCCGATCCCGGACGGACCGCTGGACGGCACCCAGCTGGCCGGGGTGATCCGGCTGGCCCGTGCGGCGAACGACGCGCTGGAGGCCGGACGGCGGGTGCTCGTGCGCTGCTACCACGGGTACAACCGCTCGGGACTGGTCGTCGCGCACGCGCTGGTCCAGCGGGGTGACACGGCCGACCAGGCGATCCAGCTGATCCGGGCCCGGCGCTCGGCGTGGGCGCTGCACAACGAGCTGTTCGTGGAGTACCTCCGGGCGGGCCTGGCGACCGTACGGCTGCTGGAGGAACTGGAGGAGCTGGCCGAGTAGCCCGCCGCCCCCCGCACACCGGCCGTGTCGCGGGCCGCGTCCTCACGCACAGCACACGAAGCAGTACAAAGCAGACTTCGGCCAGAATGTAGGGATGCCAGCCCGTCGTCCCGCGCGTACCGCCCTCGCCCTGGCCGCCGTCGCCCTGCTGTCGGCGTCGGCCGCCGCCTGCGGGGACACCGGCGCGCTGCGCGGCGCCGGGCCGACCACCACCGCCGTCAGCCCCACCCGGCTGTGGCCGGACCTCAGGCCCGCGTCCAGCCCGGCCTACCCGTACGACGTGGCGACGCGGGAGACCGTCAAGGGGGTCACGGTCCCCGGCGGCGACATCCGGAAGGTCGATCCGGTGGCCGTCGTGACGGCGGAGCTGACGGCGCACCCCGACGACTACGGCCCCAAGGGGGCGTACCACGCGACCGCGGAGCGGATGCGGCAGTGCCGGTCCGGGGGCGACCGGGAGCGGTGCCCGCTGCTCAAGCCGTACCACCGGGACCTGACGGGGGACGGCCGGGCGGATCTGACGCTCGGCTTCCGGCTGTACCCGACCAACCAGACGGCGGTGCGGGTCTACACCGTCGAGGGGAAGAGGCTGGTGCGGGTGCTGGCCGACAACGACGCGCTCACCGGGGTGGAGCTGGCCGGGCGGGCGCTGATCGAACGCTCCCCCGCCGACACCTCCGGCTACGAGTACCGCACCACCTGGGTGTGGGACCCCGGCCAGCGCGCGATGGTGTTCTCGCGCGACGAGTACCTGCACGTCGGCGACGGCCGGCACGGCATGCGGACGCCGTCCCCCTCGGCGTCCCCGGGGGCGCGATGAGGCTCGCGCTGCCGCACTGGTCCGGGGCGCTCGCCGTCAGGGCCGCCGCGTTCATGACGGTGATGTGCTGCGCGCTGGCCGCGCTGCTCGGCGTGCTGGTGCATGTCTCGGTGACCGACCAGACCGTCGGCCAGGCCCGCGACCTGGCGCTGTCCCGGCTCTCGGACGCCACCGAGGCGTACGAGGCCGGGGACCGGCTGCTGCCGGGCGCCCGGGTGGACCCGGCGGAGCTGCCCCCGTCGCTGCGCCGGCTGGCGGTCTCCGGGCAGCGCGGCACGATGGTCGCGACGTACCGGGGGCGCCCCGCCATGTGGGCGGCGGGGCCGGTGGCCGGGCGCCGGGCGCTGGCCGTGGCGGTCGACTACTCGCAGCAGTCCCGCACCATCGCCGGTCTGGACGAGTCGATCGTGTGGTCGTCGGGGCTGGCCATCGGGGCGACCGTGCTGGTCGGCGTGTTCGCGGTGACCCGGGTGACCCGGCGGCTGCACGGCACGGCGCGGGTGGCGCGCCGGATCAGCGCGGGCGACCTGGACGCCCGGGTGAACGACCCCCGTACGAAGGATCCGGCCCGGCCGCAGGACGAGGTGGCCGCGGTGGCCGCCGCGCTGGACTCGATGGCGGCCTCGTTGCAGGGCAAGCTGCTGAGCGAGCAGCGGTTCACGGCGGACGTGGCGCACGAGCTGCGCACCCCGCTGACCGGGCTGCACGCGGCGGCCGAGCTGCTGCCGCCGGGCCGGCCGACGGAGCTGGTCCGGGACCGGGTGGCGGCGCTGCGCACGCTGACGGAGGACCTGCTGGAGATCTCCCGGCTGGACACCGGGCGGGAGCGGCTGGAGCTGGGCACGGAGGCGCTGGGCGCGCTGGCCGAGCGGGTGGTGCGGGCGTCGGGCACGGACACCGAGGTGCGTGTCCTGCGGGACGTCCGGGTGGAGACCGACCGGCGGCGGCTGGAGCGGGTGCTGGGGAATCTGGTGGCCAACGCGCACCGGCACGGGGCGCCTCCGGTGGTGCTGACCGTGGACGGGCCGGTGGTGACCGTACGGGATCACGGGCCCGGGTATCCGGAGTACCTGGTGGCGCACGGTCCGCAGCGGTTCCGCACGGAGGGCGGGGCCAAGGGGCACGGGCTGGGGCTGACCATCGCGGTGGGCCAGGCGGAGGTGCTGGGCGCTGCGCTGGGCTTCGGCAATGCGGTCGACGGGGGCGCGGTTGCCGTGTTGAGGCTGCCTGGGGGCGAGTAGGGGGCGGGGGCTTCGCTGCGTCGCGGAGTGCGGGTGCGTTGTGGTTGCCCGCGCAGTTCCCCGCGCCCCTTGAGGCGCTTCGCGCCCCGGGGCGCCTGCCCGGACAGACTGTGCTATTTCGGTAAGTTCCGGACATGACCAAGGCCGGAAGCACTCTGGAGGCGGCCCCCGCTCCCGTGCGCGCCGTGCGTCTTTCCCGGCGGCGGGGTGTCGAGCTGTCCCTGCTCGTGCTGGCCGTCCTGCTGTCCGTGTACGGCTACTGCGCGGTGGGGCTGGCCCGGTCCGGGAGCGTGCCGCCGGGTGCCGTCGGGTACGGCGCCGGGCTCGGGGTGCTCGCCCTGTTCGCGCACATCGCGGTGCGGATCCGGGCGCCGTACGCCGATCCGCTGCCGCTGCCCATCGGCGTGCTGCTCAACGGGCTGGGGCTGGTCCTGATCTACCGGCTGGACCTGGAGACACCGGGCGACCGGGCGGCCCCGACCCAGCTGGTGTGGTCCACGCTGGGCGTCGGGCTGTTCATCGGGGTCGTGCTGGTGCTGCGCGACCACCGGGTGCTCCAGCGGTACGCGTACGTGTGCGTGGTGGCCGCCCTCGTCCTGCTGGCGCTGCCGATCCTGTTCCCGGCGGTCAACGGGGCCCGGATCTGGATCCGGATCGCCGGGTTCTCCATCCAGCCCGGCGAGTTCGCGAAGGTGCTGCTCGCGGTGTTCTTCGCCGCCTATCTGGCCGCCAACCGCAGCGCGCTGGCGTACACCGGGCGCCGGCTGTGGCGGCTGCAGTTCCCGACCGGGCGGGTGCTGGGGCCGATCCTGACGATCTGGCTGGTGAGCGTCGGCGTCCTGGTGCTGGAGCGGGACCTCGGGACCTCGCTGCTGTTCTTCGGGCTGTTCGTGGTGCTGCTGTACGTGGCCACCGGCCGCACCGGCTGGATCGCGGTCGGGCTGCTGCTCGCGGTGCTCGGCGCGGTCGCCGTGGGACGGCTGGAGCCGCATGTGGGCGGGCGGATCGAGGACTGGCTGCACCCGTTCGCCACCATCGAGGCCGGGCAGGGTCCCAACCAGCTCGCCCAGTCCCTGTTCGCCTTCGCGGCCGGCGGGGTCCTGGGGACCGGGCTGGGGCTCGGGCACTCCATCCTGATCGGCTTCGCCGTCAAGTCGGACTTCATCCTGGCGACGGCCGGGGAGGAGCTGGGTCTCGCGGGGCTCGCGGCGATCGTGCTGCTGTACGCGCTGCTGGTGGAGCGCGGCTACCGGGCGGGGCTGGCGCTGCGCGAGCCGTTCGGCCGGCTCCTCGCGGTCGGGCTGGCCTCGATCGTGGCGCTCCAGGTGTTCGTGATCGCGGGCGGGGTGACCGGGCTGATCCCGCTGACCGGGATGGCGATGCCGTTCCTCGCGCAGGGCGGTTCCTCGGTGGTCACCAACTGGGCGATCGTGGCGCTGCTGGTCCGGGTGAGCGACTCGGCGCGCAGCCAGTACGACGGCCGGGAGGCGGCGTGACCGAGTACGGCGGACTGCCCGGGGGCGGGCGGCCGATGGGGCGGTGCATCCGGCACGCCTGCGCGTTCTGCGCCCTGCTGCTGGCGGCGCTGCTGGCCAACGCGGCCCGGGTGCAGGTGGTGCAGTCCCGGGAGTACGACGGCAGTCCGGCCAACCGGCGGGCCACGATCGCGCGTTACCAGCAGCCGCGCGGGAACATCCTGGTGGACGGCAGGCCGGTCACCGGGTCCGTGGACACCGGCGAGCAGCTGCGCTACGAACGCTCGTACACCGAGGGCCCGTTGTACGCCCCGGTCACCGGCTTCTCCTCGCAGACGTACGGCACCACGTTCCTGGAGCACGCCGAGGACGGGGTGCTGTCCGGCACCGACCCGCTGCTCGCGCCGCTGCCGCTGTGGAACGACGTGACGCGGGGGCGCGGCCCCGGCGGTGACGTCGTGACCACCCTGAACTGGCGGGCGCAGGAGGCCGCGTACCAGGGGCTGGCCGGGCGCAAGGGCGCGGTGGCCGCGCTGGAACCGGCCACGGGGCGGATCCTGGCGCTGGTGACCAGCCCGTCGTACGACCCCGCGGAGCTGTCGGGCAACAACGAGGCGGTGGCGTCCGCGTGGGCCCGGCTCAACCACGATCCGGAGAAGCCGATGCTCAACCGGGCGGTGCGGCAGACGTATCCGCCGGGGTCGACGTTCAAGGTGGTCACGGCGGCGGCGGCGCTGGACGCGGGCGTGGTCACGGACCTGGACGAGCGGACCGACTCCCCCGATCCCTACCGGCTGCCCGGCACCACCACGCGGCTGACCAACGAGGGCGACGGCTGCGTGGACGCCTCGGTGCGGGACGCCTTCGAGTGGTCGTGCAACACGGTGTTCGCCAAGCTGGGCGTGGACGTGGGGGTGCGGGACATGGTGGCGATGGCGCAGGCGTTCGGGTTCAACGACACCGAGGTGCGCGTCCCCTTCTCCGTGGCGCCCAGCACCTTCGACACCCACGTGGACCGGGCGCAGCTCGCGCTGTCGTCGATCGGGCAGTACAACACGCGGGCCACGCCGTTGCAGATGGCGATGGTCGCGGCGGCGGTCGCGGACGGCGGGGTGCTGCGTCCGCCGTACCTGGTGGAGCGGACCACCCGGCACGGCGGGGCGCTCCTGACCGGGAGCGGGGCCCGGCCGGGCCGGCAGGTGATGCGGGCGGCCACCGCGGCCCGGCTGGCGGAGCTGATGGCGGGGGTGGTCCGGGACGGCACCGGCACCCATGCGGCCCTCCCGGGCGTGCTGGTCGGCGGCAAGACCGGCACGGCCCAGCACGGGGTCGGCAACACGGGGGTGCCGTACGCCTGGTTCGTCTCCTGGGCGAAGTCCGAGGGCGCGCCGGAGCCGCAGGTGGCGGTGGCGGTGGTGGTGGAGGACGCGTCGGCGGACCGGGGCGAGATCAGCGGCGGCGGCACCGCGGCCCCGATCGCGCGGGAGGTGATGCGGGCGGTGCTGGGCGGCTGAGCGCGCGGGGTCAGCCGGCGGGCCGGAGCAGTTCGGAGCGGACGCGCAGGGCGGTGCGCGCGGCCTCCTCCAGGTCCACGTCGGCGGGGTCGTGCACGGAGAGGTCGACCTCGCCGACGGCGGCCGCCGTGTTGCCGTCCGCCCAGGCGCAGACGCCGTAGGTCAGGGTGGCGGAGGCGCCCTTCTGGGTGAGCACCTGGCAGCTGACGCGGGTGGCGGCGCCGGACGGGGTGACGTCCCTCGCGGGCCGCTCCACCGTCACGCCGTCGGCCTCGGCGGCACCCTTGAGCAGGCCGCGGCGGATCGCGGGGGTGTTCTTGAACCGGCCGTACATGCCGGAGA
Organism: Streptomyces sp. NPDC038707; assembly: GCF_040636485.1. Classification (NCBI taxonomy): domain Bacteria; kingdom Bacillati; phylum Actinomycetota; class Actinomycetes; order Kitasatosporales; family Streptomycetaceae; genus Streptomyces; species Streptomyces sp. NPDC038707. The sequence continues at coordinate 207,419 of NZ_JBEZUP010000013.1, read as the reverse complement.
CGAGCAGCATGGACCGGGAGTCCTCGCCGGGCGGGCTGTAGCGGCCGACGGTGGCGTGGACGTCCTTGACGTCCCAGGCGCCGTCGGCCTCGTCCTCGGCCTTCTTGCCCTCGGTGCCGGAGAGGTCCTCGGCGAGGGTGTACTCGCCGTCGAGCAGGCGGTGCGGCAGGACCAGCTTGTTCTCGGCCGCCGGGAAACCGCTGTCGGCCACCAGGCCGAGCACCACGAGACCGGCGACGACGACCGTGACGGCCCCGCCCACGATGCCGAGCACCAGCCCGACCCGGCGCTTTTTCGGCGGGGGCACCATGGGCGGCACGCCCCAGCCGGGATAGGGCTGCTGCGGCGGGTAAGGCTGCTGGGCCGGGTACAGCTGGTGCTGCGGGTACGGCTGGTGCTGCGGGTAGGACCCCTGCTGGGGGTAGGGCGAGCCGTACGGGCCGGGAGCGGCCTGCGGAGGCTGCTGCCCGTAGGGACCCGGGTACGGCGGCTGCTGCGGTGGAGGCATGGACACGCCAGCACGCTACTGCACCGCGCCGGCACCCCCGCCGCCGCGCCCGCCGCCCGTGCGGGCCGTCAGTCCTCCGCCGCGCCCGGCTCGGTCGTCTCCCGGACTGGGACCTGGAGGTGGCCCCTCGTCGTACTCCCAGGTGAACCGGGCCGCGCCGGCGGCGGGCACCTGCCAGGGAGTCTCCCGCCGCCCAACAAGTCCTGCGCAGGGGATTGACGACCTTACTGACAGGCAGTCTTATAAGAACAGGACGACTACCCCCGGGTAACGAGGTGAGGGAGCCATGACGACCCTGACGGAAGCGGACGCGCTGGACGGCCTGCGCGACGCGCTGGGCCTGCTCAAGGACCGGGAACAAGTGGCCGAACGGCTGCTCGCCTCTTCCGCCAAGCACTCCTTCGACCCGGACGAGGAGCTGGACTGGGACGCGCCCTTCGAGGAGGGCAAGTGGTTCTGGCCGCCGGAGCTGGTCTCGCTCTACGACACCCCGATGTGGCGGCGGATGAGCGAAGAACAGCGCATCCTGCTCTCCCGGCACGAGGCCGCGGCGCTGGCCTCGCTCGGCATCTGGTTCGAGATCATCCTGATGCAGCTGCTGGTCCGGCACATCTACGACAAGGCGGCGACGAGCGCGCACGTGCGCTACGCCCTCACCGAGATCGAGGACGAGTGCCGGCACTCGAAGATGTTCGCGCGGCTGATCACCCGCGGCGGCACGCCCTGGTACCCGGTCAGCCGGGCCCACCAGAACCTCGGCCGCCTGTTCAAGACCATCTCCACCACGCCCGGTTCGTTCACCGCCACGCTGCTCGGCGAGGAGGTCCTGGACTGGATGCAGCGGCTGACCTTCCCGGACGAGCGGGTGCAGCCGCTGATCCGGGGCGTCACGCGGATCCACGTGGTGGAGGAGGCCCGGCACGTCCGGTACGCCCGTGAGGAGTTGCGGCGCCAGATGGTGACCGCCCCGAAGTGGTCCCAGGAGTTCACCCGGGTCACCTCCGGAGAGTTCGCCCGCGTCTTCTCGGTCGCCTTCGTCAACCCGGAGGTGTACACGAACGTGGGGCTCGACAAGCGCGAGGCGATGGCCCAGGTGAAGGCCAGTGGGCACCGGCGCGAGATCATGCAGACGGGTGCGAAGCGCCTGACCGATTTCCTGGACGACATCGGTGTGCTGCGGGGCGCGGGGCGGCGGCTGTGGAGGTCGTCGGGCCTCCTGGCGTAGGCCCGGCACACCCTCCGCGGGGGCGCGGGCGCGGCGCGCGTGCGCCCCTGCCGCCCGCGAGCGCCGCAGGGCGGCCTCCCGGCGGCGGTTAGGCTGACCGCCATGACCCAGTCGGCCACCCCCGCATACCGCCGCCTGAGCGTCGAGGAGCGACGAACCCAGCTCCTCGACGCCGCGCTCTCGCTCTTCGCGCACCGTGCGCCCGAGGACGTGTCCCTCGATGACGTGGCGGAGGAGGCCGGAGTCTCGCGCCCCCTGGTGTACCGCTACTTCCCGGGCGGCAAGCAGCAGCTCTACGAGGCCGCGCTCGGGTCGGCAGCCGAGCAGCTGAACCAGTGTTTCGACGAGCCCCACGAGACGTCCGCGCTGTCCCGCCTGTCCCGCGTCCTGGACCGCTACCTGGAGTTCGTCGACCAGCACGACACCGGTTTCGCCGCGCTGCTCCAGGGCGGCAGCGTGGTGGAGACCAAGCGCACCACGGCCATCGTGGACGACGTGCGCCGGTCCGCCGCCGAGCACATCTACCAGCACATGGAGGTCAGCGAGCCCGGCCCGCCGCTGCGCATGACCGTGCGGATGTGGATCGCGGCCGTCGAGGCGGCCTCGCTGATCTGGCTGGACAACGACAAGCAGCCGCCGCCCGCCGAGCTGCGGGACTGGCTGGTCGAGCAGTTCGTGGCCGTCCTCAAGGTCACCGCGGGCCGTGACGAGCAGACGGCGGCGCTCGTCGCCACGCTCGCCGAGGACCACCCGGTACCGGCCGCGTGAGGAGTCAGGAGACCCCCTTCGAGGGCGGCCCCATGGACGGACGCGTGCTGCCCGTCCTGCTCGGCCCCACCGGACACCCCCCGAAGACGTACCGCATCCCCGTCCCGGACCCGGACGGCGGCGCGCCCACGGTGCTGGTCTACCGGCGCGTGCCGCGCGGGCACAGCCGTCGGCTCGGGCTGGTCCAGGGCTGGAAGTACCGCTACGACCCGGACGACCTCTCCGGCGGACGGCTCAGGTGGCCGTGGTCCAAGCCGGCCGCGCCGCCCGCGCCGCCCGCTCCGCCGCCCGGCGCTCCGTGATCCGGCAAGCCGGGTGACACGAACGAGTGAAAGTGGTGCGCCGAACCGCGCAGCCTTCCCGCATATTGTGTGCCGACACGTCTGATTATCACCGTGCGACGGGAGGCGGAAGGCCCGCCCTCCCGCACCGGAGGTGATGACGTGTCAGGAGTGCTCCGGCGTCTGGCCGGTACGGCCGCGGTGGCGGCCCAGGCCGTCCTCGCGCCCGTACCCGCCATGGCCGTACCGGATCCGCGGCCGTCCGTGGCCGTGCCCGACCCGCGGCCGTCCACGGCCGCGCCGGACGCGCCGCCGGCCGGGACCGCGACCGCCCGGCAGCCGTCCGTGGGACAGCTTCTGACGGACCTTCAGCGCCTGTACCGGCAGGCGGAACAGGCCACCGAGACCTACAACGCCACCACGGAGAAGCTGGAGCGGCAGCGCGCCGAAGTGGCCCGGCTGGACGGCGAACTCGCCCGCGCCCGGCTCGCCCTGCGGTCCCAGCGCAGGGACGCCGGCCGGCTGGCCCGGCAGCAGTACCAGAGCGGCGGCGGCCTCGGCCCCTACGTCCGCCTGCTCCTCGCCCCCGATCCGCAGGCCGCGCTGGACGAGGGCCATGTCATCGGCGAACTGACCCGCGAACGGGCCCGTACGGTGGCCCGGCTGACCCTCGCGGAGCGGCACCAGGACACCCTGGCCCGCGCGGCCCGCAAGGCCCTCGACGACCGGCTCGCCCTGGCCGAGCGGCAGAAGCGGCAGCGCGACGACGTCCGGGCGAAACTGGCCGACGTGGAACGCATGCTGGCCGGCCTCACCCCGGACCAGCTCGCGGCCGTGGCCCGGCTGGAGGAACAGGGTGTCGCCGAGGCCCAGCGCGAACTCACGACCGCGGGCGCCCTGCCCGCCGGCCGCCCCGCGGCCCCGCCCGCCGGCGGTCCCGCCGCGCCCGCCGCCGACCGCGCGGTCCGCTACGCCCTGGACCAGGTCGGCAAGCCGTACGCGTGGGGCGCGGCGGGCCCGGACGCCTACGACTGCTCGGGGCTGACCTCGCGGGCCTGGGCCCAGGCGGGCATCCCGGTCCCGCGCACCAGCCAGGAGCAGTGGGACCGGCTCACGAAGGTGCCGCTGCGCCGGCTGCGCCCCGGGGACCTGGTGGTGTACTTCCCCGAGGCGACACACGTGGCGATGTACGTGGGGGACGGGAAGGTCGTCCAGGCGCCGCGACCGGGCGGGCGGGTCACGGTCTCACCGATCGCCGCCCACCCGATCCTGGGCGCCGTGCGTCCCGCCGCGGGCGGGCCCGGCTAGTCCTCGCAGAACCGCTCGCTCGCCAGCTTCGCGCCGTCCCTGAACCCCCTCCTGAAGTTCTCGTCGACGGCCGCGAACCCCTGCCGTGGCTGCGTCGCGTCGCAGTTCTCCCGCACGGCCGCGAATCCCTGCCGGAAGCCCTCGCGGTACTGCTTCCTGGCGTTGTCCTGCTCTCCCGTCCCGGCCGTGCCGCACCGGACCGGGCTGCCGCCGAACTGACGGGCTCTGACGGTGCCGCGCGCGTCGGTGACCGTCAGGGAGAAGCGGCCGGTGGCGCCCGCCCGCACGCCGCCCACGCCTCCGCTGGCGGAGGTCACGGCCACGAACTTGTTCGGTTTGAAGTTCCTGCCGCTGACCAGCAAGTTCCTCGGGTTGTCGGTGCTTCTGACGCTACAGGTGGGCGATGCCGCCGCCGCTGTCGAGGCGGAGAACGTCACCGTCCCCAACGCCAGCGACGACACCGCCAGAGGCGCCAGAACCGCCAGGCGTACCCGTCGAGCCTTCATGGGAACTCCTCCATGGCTTGTCCCCCCTGCACACCTGTCCCAGCGTCCCCCCGCCGATTTCAGGTGTCAAAAGGGGACAGAACCATCAGGCCCCGGTGAGCGATCCGAGGTAGGCGGCCGCCTTGTCGGGATCGAAGAAGAAGTCTTCGAAGTCGGCCGGGTCGTTGAACCCATTGGCGAAACGGTCCGCCACGGGCTGGAGCGAACCTGCCGCGCCGATGAGGTTCAGCACGTGCTCCGGCGGCGGGGCCAGCATGGCGTTGGTCCACTTGGTGACGTGCTGCGCGGTGGCCCAGTAGCGGTCGAAGGTGGCCCGCATCCACTCCTCGTCGAAGGGCTTGTCGCCGTGCTCCAGGATCGAGGCGAGGTATGCCGCCGCGCACTTGGACGCCGAGTTGGAACCCTGCCCGGTGATCGGGTCGTTGGCCACGACCACATCGGCGACGCCGAGGACCAGGCCGCCGGAGGGCAGCCGGCCGACGGGGTTGCGCACGGTCGGGGCGTAGCGCCCGGCCAGCGTGCCGCCCGCGTCGGTCAGTTCGACCTTGGTCGCCCGCGCGTACTCCCAGGGCGTGAACCGCTCCATGAGTTCCAGGGTCAGGGAGAGGTGCTCGGCCGGGTCCTTGACACCGCGGAAGACGTCGAGCGGGCCGCCGGGTATGCCCTCCCAGAACAGGATGTCGGCACGGCCGGAGACGGTCAGCGTCGGCATGACGAACAACTCGCCGACCCCGGGCACCAGGTTGCAGCGGACCGCGTCGAACTCCGGGTGCTCCGGGCGCGGTCCGAGGCCGTGCACATAGGCCACCGCCAGCGCCCGCTGCGGCTCGGCGTACGGGGAGCGCTCGGGGTCGCGGGCGAACATCGACACCAGCTCGCCCTTGCCGGCGGCGACCAGCACGAGGTCGTAGGTGCGGGAGAAGTAGTCCAGGTCGCCGACGGCCGCGCCGTGGATGACCAGCTGGCCGCCGCGCTGCGCGAAGGTCTCCATCCAGCCGGCCATCTTCACCCGCTGGTCGACGGACTGCGCGTACCCGTCCAGCTTGCCCACCCAGTCGATGGCCCGCTGGGTGGGGCCCGGGTCGTGCGAGCCGGGCGCGGCGACCGAGACGCCGAGTCCCTCGATCTTCGGGGCCTGGGACTCCCAGAAGTTCAGCTTCAGGTCGCGCTCGTGCTGGAGTGCCGTGTGGAACATGCACTGCGTCGACATGACCCGGCCGGAACGGATCTCGTCCGCGGTCCGGTTCGACATCAGGGTGACCTCGTAGCCGTGCGACTGCAGGCCGAGGGCGAGCTGGAGGCCGGACTGGCCGGCTCCGACGACGAGTATCTTCCGCATGCGGGTGGGGACTCCTATCAGGACTACTCGGGGGTTTCGTCCAGCGCGTGGCCGACGAGGGCCAGGAGGGTCTCGATCACCGAGAACCGCCGCCGCGCGTCCATGATCATGACAGGGATGTGCGCCGGTATGGTCAGCGCCTCCCGTACGTCCTCCGGCTCGAACCGCTCGCTGCCGTCGAAGTGGTTGACCGCGACGACGTAGGGCAGACCGCAGCTCTCGAAGTAGTCCAGCGCGGGGAAGCAGTCCTTCAGGCGGCGGGTGTCGGCCATGACGACGGCGCCGATCGCGCCGCGCACCAGGTCGTCCCACATGAACCAGAACCGCTGCTGGCCCGGCGTGCCGAACAGGTAGAGCACCAGGTCGTCGTCGAGCGTGAGGCGGCCGAAGTCCATGGCCACGGTGGTGGTGAGCTTGCCCGGGGTGGCGGACAGGTCGTCGGTGTCCTCGCTGGCCTCGGTCATCAGCGCCTCGGTCTGCAGGGGCGTGATCTCCGAGACGGAGGTGACCAGGGTGGTCTTGCCGACGCCGAAGCCGCCCGCCACCACGATCTTCGTCGCGATGGGGGCGCGCGTCCGGTCCGTCTGCCAGGACCTCAGGTCCTCGTCCGGCTCGGCGAAGGAGGCGGCGAGGGGAGTGCCCCCGAAGGCGGCCGTGGCGTCAGAGACGGCGGAGTCCACTCAGCACCCTTTCCAGCAGCGCGCGGTCCGGACGGCCGGTGCCGTGACCGGTTCCGGTGCCGTACACACGGATCTTTCCCTGGTCCGCGAGATCGCTCAGGAGGACGCGGACCACGCCGAGCGGCATCTTCAGCAGCGCGGCGATCTCGGCCACCGTGCGCATACGGCGGCACAGCTCGACGATGGCCAGCATCTCCGGCATGCCCCGGTTCGGCTGCGGGCCGTTCGTCAGTTCCTTGCGCTCCTCGGGAGCCTCCAGCGCGGCCACGAACGTCTCCACGAGGAGGACGTGGCCGAAGCGGGTACGGCCGCCGGTGAGCGAGTAGGGGCGGACGCGGGCGGGTCTGCGGTCGCCGCCGCGTACCGGGAGCCGCTGCGTCCCGGGCTTGTTCGCGGGGCCGGTCACCGGGTGCTCCCCGTCGGCTCGGACTCCATGGACTTGCGCAGTTCGCTGCGGAGTTCGGGCGTCAGGACGTGTCCGGCACGGCCCACGAACAGCGCCATGTGGTAGGCCACGACGCTCATGTCGCACTCGGCGCTGCCGTGCACGCCGAGCAGCGAGCCGTCGCTGATCGACATCACGAACAGGCTGCCCTCGTCCATCGCGATCATGGTGTGCTTGACCCCGCCGAACTCCAGCAGCTTGGCGGCGCCCACGGTGAGGCTGCCGATGCCGGAGACGATGGTGGCGAGGTCGGCGGCGGACCCGCGCGGGCCCTTCGCCGGGCGGACCGCACGGGACTGCTCCGTGTGGGCCGGGTCGGACGACAGCAGCAGCAGTCCGTCCGAGGACACCACGGCGACGGACTGGATGCCGGGTACTTCCTCGACCAGGTTGGTCAGCAGCCAGTGCAGGTTACGGGCTTCGGTGCTCAGTCCGTAGGTAGTGGGCGCGGTCAACTGCTTGCCTCCTCGGCTGTGCCCCCCGTGGCTTCTTCGGCGTGTGCGTAGCTGGCCGGCCGGCGGTGGCCGGCCGTCTTCTCGGCGATCTCCGCCTCTACGTCGCGGTAGCCGGCCTCGGCGCCGCTGCGGAAGCCGCCGAGCCTGCGGCGCAGGGCGTCGGCGTCGATGCGGGTGTTGCGGGGGCGGGGCGGGGCGGTGGGGGCGGTGATCTTGGGTGTGCGCTTGGGGAGACCCTTGCTGGTGAGCCGCTCCGCCGATTCCGCCTCGGCCTCGCCGTCGGCTTCCGGGTTCCCGTCCGCGCCGTCCGTGCGGGTTTCGTCGTCGGGTGCGGGTGTCCCCTGCGGGGCGTGCTCGCCGCCGTCGGCCCCCGGGTCCTGCGCCGGGTCCTCCTGGGGTGCCGGCAGGAGGAGTTCCATCGTCGTCTCGGCGGGGGTCTCCACCGGCTTGGGGCGGGTCTCCGTGGGGTCGGCGGACGGGGTGGCCTGTTCGTGGGTGTCCCGTACGGCCTGCTCGGCCAGGGCCACCAGCGGGTCCTTGGTACGGGCCTGGAGGACGTTGGAGTTGGCCTCCGCGTCGGCGCCCGGGAGGCTGTACGTACCCGTGGTGCTGCCGGGCGCGGTCTGCGGCGGCAGGGCCGTCGGCGGGGCCTCGGCGAGGAGCTGGGCCGGCAGGACCACGACCGCCGCCGTGCCGCCCTGCTTCTGCTCGCGCAGCTGGACCCGCACGCCGTGCCGGTGGGCGAGGCGCGCGACGACGTAGAGGCCGAGACCGAGGCCGTCGGTGTCCTCCTGGTCGTAGAGGGACTGGGGGTCGAAGTCGGCGAGGCGGGCGTTGAGGCGGGCCAGGCGCTCCTCGGCCACGCCGATGCCCTCGTCCTGGACGGAGAGCATGACCTCGCCGGACTCCAGGAGCCAGCCGGAGACCTCCACCGGCAGGTCCGGCGGGGAGAACGACGTGGCGTTCTCCATCAGTTCGGCGAGCAGATGGGAGAGGTCGTCGGCGGCGAACCCGGCCACGTGCGCGTGCGGGGGCAGCGAGGCGATGCGGACGCGTTCGTAGCGCTCGATCTCGCTGACCGCCGCCCGGACCACGTCGACCAGCGGGACCGGGCCCGGGTGCTGCTGGACGTGCTCGGTACCGGCGAGGACCAGCAGGTTCTCGCTGTGCCGGCGCATGACCGTGGCGAAGTGGTCCAGCTTGAAGAGGGTCGCGAGGCGGTCGGGATCCTGCTCGCGGTCCTCCAGGCCCTCGATGACCGCGAGCTGGCGTTCGACCAGGCCCAGGGTGCGCAGCGCCAGGTTGACGAAGGTGGAGCCGATGCTGGTGCGCAGCCGCTCCAGCTGGGCGGTGTTCTCGGCGAGTTCGGCGCGCAGTTCCTCGCGGGCGTCGGCCATCTTCTGGCGCTGGCCCACCAGGTGCTTGCGGTCGGTCTCCAGGGTGGCCACCCGCTCGTGCAGCGCGGCGGCGTGCGCGTGCAGGGCGTTGACCGAGCGGACCACCTGGGCGAACTCGTCGTTGCGGCCGGTGAAGGCGATCGGGTCCTGGGCCGCCGGGTCCTCGGCCTCGGCCAGCCGGGCCGAGCCGCGGCGCAGGACCGACAGCGGGCGGGTCAGGCTGCGGGCCATGGCCGTGGCGGTGCCGACCGCGACCAGCAGCAGTACGCCGAGGACGGCGACGCGGATCTCCAGGGCGGTAACGTCGTCGTCCCGGAGCTTTGCCAGGTCCTTGGTGCGGTGGTCGTAGAGCGCGGACTCGGCGCCGCGCATCAGGTCGATGCGGGCGGACAGGGCCGCGTCCAGCCTCTTGGTGCTCGTGGTGAGCTCGCCGTCGGCCAGGGACGGCTGGTCGGTGAGGGTGGCCAGGAACTTCTCGGCCGAGTTGACCTCGGGGCCGGTGACCGTGGAGTCGTAGGAGTCGACGGCCGCCTCGGGGGCGGTGGCGCGGAAGTCGGCGAGGGCCGCGTCGGCGCGCAGTCGGGCCTGCTGGGCGGCGGCGGTGAGCGCGTCGCGCCGGGCGCGGTCCGTGTCGCTGCCGGTGGCGGACGTGGTGGGCAGGCCGGAGACGGGGTCGATGACCGTCCGGGTGCCGGCCGGGACGTTCAGCGCGGCCAGCAGCAGGCCGCGGGCGGCGGCGGACTGCTGGACGGCGGAGTCCAGTTCGGCGAGGGCGTAGGCGCCGGAGCCGGCCCGCGGGGGCAGTCGCTCGGCCAGTTCCTCGGCGAGGCGGTGCAGTTCGTCGACCGCCGCGGAGTACGCCTCGTGGGTGCGCAGGGCGTCGGTCCTGCCGGTGAGGGCGGCCCGGCGGAGCGTGTCGATGCCGTCGAGGGCGCGGCGCAGGCGGGCCGGGGTGTCGGTGTCCGCGCGCAGCTCCGCGACCTGCCGGTCCACCCGGGCGCTGCGGTCCTCGGAGGGCGCCTTGGAGCGGGGGCGGCCGGCCGCGACGTAGGACGTCACCTCGTCGCGTTCGTCGGCGAGGGAGTGGGCGAGGGTGAGCGCGTCCTGGGTGCGGGCGGCGAGCGTCACCAGTTCCTGGGAGTCGTGGACGTCCCGGGAGGCGGTGAGCAGCGCGGGCGCGCCGGCGCCGGCCACGGCGGCGGCCACCACGGCGACGGCGACGATCAGCCGGGTGCGCACATGGGTGGGGCGGCCGGTGCCCACGGGGGTCTGCGGGACGGTCCCCGCGGGGGCCGGCTGACTGCCTGTGCGCCGAGGCCGCTTCTTCTGCACCGGTGCTCGCATTCTCGAACTCGTCTACCCAGGGGCCCGGGTGGCACCCCGCCACTTCGGGGCCAAGTGGTGCGTACACCCGGTTCGTATGGTTCCCGACCCTCCCAGCGCCGGTGGGCAGTGGTCGCGCATCACCTGACCCGCCACCCGAAGGAGTGAACATCGGGAGGGAGTTGGCGGGCAAGTTCCTCCGGCGTGTGCCCGGCTGCCGCGCGGCGGGCCGGTTGGACGCGCGCGGCAGGCTTTGGCAGTATTCGCCACCACGTCTTGCCGGAGTGCCTCATTCCTGCCCAAACCAGGCGTCTGACCTGCGAGGTCCCGGGAATTACCGGGGGCGGGCCGGTCGTTGGCGCTCCGTGTGAAGAGGTCGTGCAGACTGGCCGGGTGCGCACTGATCTCGTTTCGGAACCCGGCGACCCGGCCCGCCCCAACGAGGACTTCGCCGGTGTCGGAGTACCCGCCTGCGGACAAGGAGGTTGCGCGCTCGTCCTGGACGGCGTGACGCCGCCGCGCGGCGGGACGGGCTGTCTGCACTCGGTGCCCTGGTTCACCGCGCGGCTGGGCGGCGCACTGACCGAACTGACCGTTTCACGCCGAGATCTGACGCTGCCGGAGATTCTCGCGCGGGCGATCCGGCGCACCGCGCGGGCACACGCGGACATCTGTGACCTTTCTCACCCGCGAACTCCTCAGGCAACCGTCGCCCTGGCCCGCTGGTCCGCCGCCGAGGTCGAGTACCTGGTGCTGTCGGACGCGGCGCTGCTGCTGCGGGGGCCCGACGGGGCGGTGAGCGCGGTGCTGGACGACCGGCTCGCCCGGCTCCCCCGTTCCGCGCTGGCCTCGGCCGCGCTGGTCGACGCGCGCCTGCGCAACAAGGAGGGCGGGTTCTTCACGGCCGCCGCCGACCCCGCCGTGGCCGCCCGCGCGGTCACCGGTGCGCTGCCCCGGCGCGAGGTGCGCGCGCTGGCCGCGCTGACGGACGGCGCGACCCGCTGGACGGAGACGTTCGGCGCGGGGGACTGGGCGGCGCTGTTCGACGTGGTCGCCGAGGAGGGGGCCCGGTCGCTGGTCGAGCGGGTGCGGGTGCTGGAGACGGCGGACCGGGAGGGGCGGGCGTTCCTGGGGCGGGCCAAGACGCACGACGACGCGACGGTGGTGTACGCGGAGCTGTGAGCGGCTACTTCGCCATGACGTCGTTCAGCTCGTGCAGCAGCCGGGCCAGTTCGGCGACCTCGCGGCGGTCCCAGTGGGCGAGCTCGCGGACGTAGCGGGCGCGGCGGGCCTCGCGGACGGTGCCGACGCGGCGCCTGCCCTCCTCGGTGAGGGTGACCAGCCAGGCCCGGCCGTCGGCCGGGTCGGGTTCGCGGGCGATCAGGCCCAGCTCCTCCAGGGCGCGCAGTTGCCGGGACATGGTGGCCTTGCCGACGCCGATGTACGCGGCGAGTTCGGTGGCCCGCCGGCCGCCCTGTTCGTCCAGCCGGATGAGCAGGCCGTAGGCGGAGGACTCCAGGTCGGGGTGGACCTCCCGGGCCATCTCCGCCTGGTTGGCCCGGGCGCGTCGCAGCAGCACGGTCAACTCGCGTTCCAGGGCGAGGAATTCCTGGTCTGCACCACTGGGCGTCACCTGGCAGGCGGCGCCGGTTCCGCCGCTGTTTCTGTCCTCGTGCACGTCAGCACCCCTGATCGGTTTCGCAGTCCTGAAAGTTTGTGTCACACGTCGTCATTGCCGCAGCTCCGTCAGTATTTCGCAGGCATAGACCAACGGCGTCGTCCGGACCCCCTTCCACGCCGTCATCTACGTGCGTAGCTTCTTTACCACGCCCTTAATGGCATGCCCACGTCCAGTGGGCGGGCGGTCACCCCCCACGGTCCCCACATCGCTCCCCCACTCCCCCTCCCGGAGGCACGCCATGACCGTGCTCAGACCCGGTCCCACCCCTCGTACCCCGCTTCGCCCGCGCCCCCTCGCCGTCGTGGTCACGGCCCTGCTCGCGGCGCTCTCCCTCACGCTCCCCCTCACCTCCGCGCGGGCCGCGGACACGCCCGGCCGCGGTTCCGCGTACATGGGCATGGGCGTCCTCGCCCACGACGGCCGGAGCGGCACCCCCAGCACCGGCGACGCCACCCAGACCGAGGGCGTGGACGTCTCGGCGTACCAGGGGAACGTGGCCTGGTCCACGCTGTGGAACAGCGGAGTCCGCTGGGCGTACACGAAGGCGACGGAGGGCACGTACTACACCAACCCGTACTTCGCCCAGCAGTACAACGGCTCCTACAACGTGGGCATGATCCGCGGCGCCTACCACTTCGCCACCCCGGACACCACCAGCGGCGCCACCCAGGCCAACTACTTCGTCGACCACGGCGGCGGCTGGTCGCGGGACGGCAAGACCCTGCCCGGCGCCCTCGACATCGAGTGGAACCCGTACGGCGCGGCCTGCTACGGCAAGACCGCGAGCCAGATGGTCAGCTGGATCGCCGACTTCATCAACACCTACAAGGCCCGCACCGGGCGGTACGCCGTGATCTACACGGCCACCAGCTGGTGGACCCAGTGCACCGGCAACTACGGCGGTTTCGCCACCGACAACCCGCTGTGGATCGCCCGCTACGCCACGGACCCGGGGACGCTGCCGGCCGGGTGGGCGTTCTACACGATGTGGCAGTACACCTCCTCCGGCCCGACGGTCGGGGACCACGACAAGTTCAACGGCGCCCTGGACCGGGTGCAGGCCCTGGCCAACGGCTGAGAGACCGCCCGCCCGCGGGCCGCGCGCGGGCGGGAGCGGCCGGTGACCGGTGGCTGAGGCGACGGTTCGGCTACGGGGCCCCCGCGGGTGGGTACGACCGGTGACCGATGGCCGAGACGACGACTCGGCGGCACGGCGCCCACGGGCGGGAACGGCCCGCGGCCGATGCTCGAGACGAGGTCCGCCCGCGGGCCTGCCGCAGGCGGGGACGGCCCGTGGGCGGTGACTGCGGCGACGGCTCGGCCCGCGGGGCGCCTGGAGGCAAGAACGGCCCGCGAGCCGTGACTGCGGCGACGGCCGGCACCGGCCCGTGCGCGGATGGGGCGGCCCGCAGTGGGCGGGCGCCGCGGGCCAGTGCCGGCCCACTGCGGGCCGTGCCCGGCGGGGAGACGCCCCCGGCCGGAGCCCGCTCCGAGCGGCAGTGGTGCCGGGCGGACAGGCATCCGAGGCCAGGGCCGACCTGGAGCGGGAGCTGTCCCGGCGAGCCGGCACCGCAGACTCGGGCCTGCCGCAGGCAGGGACGGCCCGCGGCAGGCCCTGCCCCGAGGGGTCCCCCGGCCACGCCACCTGAACCCGCGGTGGCAGGCGCGGGCACCCCCGAACCCGAGCCGGCCCAGAACGCGAGCCGCCCCCGGCAGGCAAGCGCCCCAAGCCGAACCCCGCCCCGAACAGGCACAGCCCGCACAGGCGGTCGCCCCGGGCCCGGCCCGCCCCCAGGCGCCCGCGGCAGCCCGCGACCCGAGACAGTTCCCCGGCCCCGGCGCCCTCCGCGCCTGCGGTGGCAGGTGGCGGGGTGTCGTGGGCCCGAGCCGTCCCCGGGGCCGGGGCAGCCAGCGTGAGGGCAGGCGCCCCCAGGGCCGGTGCTCGTCGTGCCGTGCGGCCCGCGCCCTGCGTTGGTGCTCCGCGCCGCCCGGGATCATGCTGGTCAGGAGAGCCTGCCGAGCAAGGGCGAGATGAGCGGCGATGGAGCGACCAGCGACGTACACGGCCACGGCCACCATCGATGAGCGGGGCATCCTGACCGGCTGGAGCGACGGCGCGCGGCGGCTGCTCGGCTACGACTCCCCCGCGGTGGTCGGCCGCCCCGCCGCCGCGCTGCTCGCCACCGACCCCACCGGTGCCCGTCGTACCCTGGCCGGCCGCGGCCGCTGGCACGGCACCGTCCCGCTGCGCCACCAGGACGGCCGGCGCCTGGAGCTGGACGTCCTCGCCCATCGCCGCACCTCCCCCGCCGGGCGCACCGACTGGCTCGTGGTGAGCGCGGTGACGACCCGGCCGCAGCCGCCCCGGGGCGATCCCCTGGAGGAGTGGACCTTCCTCCAGTCGCCCTTTCCGCTGGCCGTCTTCGACCCGGACCTGCGACTGCTGCGGGCCAACCGCCGGCTGGAGCACGCCCTCGCCCTGCCCGAGGCCGCGATGCGGGGGCTGCGGCTGACCCACATCGTGCCCGGCGCCGCGAGCGAGGAGGCCGAACGGTCCATGCGGGCGGCGCTGGAGTCCGGCCGCCCGCAGGAGGCGCGCGGCCGGCTCGCCCCGGACCTCGGCCGCACCGCCGTCCTCACCCCGCTGAAGGACACCGACGGCCGGGTGCGGGCCGTCTGCCTGTCCGTGTCGCGGCCGGCCCCGGACGCCGCCGGCGGACCGCAGCCGGCGGACGGCACCGGCCCGGGCACCGCGACGGCGGCGGACCAGGTCCTCGCCGCCCAGGAGCTGGCCAAGGTCACGGTCCCCCGGCTGGCCGACGTCATGGCGGTCGACCTGCTGGACAGCCCCCGGTCCGGCACCGCCCCCGGCACCGGCGGCCCGCAGCCGGGGCAGGTCGTGCTGCGCCGGGCGGCCCTGCGCACGGCCCCGGACGGCGAGGGGTCCGCGCGCGGCACCTGCGTCGGCGAGGCGGTCGTCTGCCCGGCCGGCTCGCCGCCCGCCCGGTGCCTGGCGACGGCCCGCCCGCTGCTGTACGACACGGCGGAACCCGGCATCGCCGAGTGGGCGGCGCTGGACCCGTGCGCCGGCTGGCTGCGCGCGTCCGGGACCCGGTTCCTGCTGGCGGTGCCGCTGGTCACCGGGGGCGGGGCGCTCGGCGTGGCGCTGTTCGGCCGTACCCGGGGGCGGGAGCCCTTCGGGCCGGAGGACGTACGGCGCGCCGAGGAGTTCACCGCCAAGGCCGCCGCCGGCATCGAACAGGCCCGCGCCGAGGTCCCGCCGCCCGCCGCCGAGCCCCTGCGGCACGGTCTGCTCCCGCATCCGCTGCCCGGCCGGGCCGCCCTGGAGATCGCCACCCGCTGTCTGCCGGGTGAGGCCGGGACCGGTCCGGGCGGCGACTGGTTCGACGTGATCCCGCTGTCGGGGGCGCGGGTGGCGCTCGTCGCGGGCGACGTGGCGGGCCACGGCATCCGCGCCTCGGCCACCGTGGGCCGGCTGCGCACGGCGGTGCGCACCCTGGCCGACGTGGACCTGCCCGCCGACGAGCTGCTCACCCACCTGGACGACCTGGTGCTGCGGCTGGCCGCCGACGAGGGCAGTGCGGACCCCGCCACCGAGACCGCTGGCGGCATCGGCACCACCTGCCTGTACGCCGTCTACGACCCCGTCTCGCGCCGGTGCGCCGCGGCCCGGGCCGGGCATCCGCCGCCGGCCGTGGCGGCCCCGGACGGCACCGTGCGCTTCCTCGACGTGCCCGCGGGGCCGCCGCTGGGCCTGGGCGGGCCGCCCTTCGAGGTGGTCGAGACGGAGCTGCCCGAGGGCAGCCTGCTCGCCCTGTGCGCGAACGGGACGTCAGAGGCCCGCGAGCGGGCTCTCGGCCGGGCGCTGGAGGCGGTGTGCGGCGGGCCGGACCACCCGGTGCCGTCGCTGGACTCGGTGTGCGACCGGGTCCTCGCCGAGCTGATCGGCCACCGCCCGGATGACCCCTTCGCCCTGCTGCTGGCCCGTACCCGGGCCCTGCACGGGGACCGGGTGGCCTGCTGGGAACTGGACCCCGAGCCGACCGTCGTCTCCCGGGCCCGCCGTCTCGTGGGCGAGCAGTTGTCCGCCTGGGACCTGGAGGAGGCCGTGTTCACCACCGAGCTGATCGTCAGCGAGCTGGTCACCAACGCCATCCGCTACGGCCGTCCGCCCGTCCGGCTCCGGCTGCTGCGCCCGGGCTCCGCCCTGGTCTGCGAGGTCTACGACGCCGGCGGCAGCACCCCGCACATGCGCCGGGCCCGCATCTTCGACGAGGGCGGCCGGGGCCTGCTGCTGGTCGCCCAGCTCGCCGAACGCTGGGGCACCCGGCACGAGCGGACCGGCAAGACGGTGTGGGCGGAGCAGACCCCGGCAGCGCTCTGAGGACCCCTGTCCGCTCCGGGAAGAGACCCTGCGCACGGCGAGCCGGGCCCGGGCACGGCGGGGACCCGGGCCTCCCGCGAGGGACCCGGGTACCGCCTCGCCCGCGGTGTCCGTCACGCCGCCACGGGAACCTCCGGCTCCGCGCCGTTCACCGCCGGCGCGAGCGCCAGTTCCAGGACCTGGCGGACGTCGGTGACGGCGTGGACGTCGAGCTTGTCCAGCACCTCGGCCGGGACGTCGTCCAGGTCGGGCTCGTTGCGCTTGGGGATGATCACGGTGGTCACCCCGGCGCGGTGCGCGGCGAGCAGCTTCTGCTTCACCCCGCCGATGGGCAGGACGCGGCCGGTCAGCGAGACCTCGCCGGTCATCGCCACGTCCGTGCGGACCAGGCGGCCGGAGAGCAGCGAGGCGAGGGCCGTGGTCATCGTGATGCCCGCGCTCGGGCCGTCCTTGGGCACCGCGCCCGCCGGGAAGTGGATGTGCACGCCCCGGTCCTTCAGGTCGGCCACCGGCAGCTCCAGCTCGGCGCCGTGGCTGCGCAGGAAGCTCAGCGCGATCTGCGCCGACTCCTTCATCACGTCGCCCAGCTGGCCGGTGAGGGTCAGGCCCGCCGCGCCCGTCTCCGGGTCGGCCAGGGACGCCTCCACGTAGAGCACGTCGCCGCCGGCCCCGGTGACCGCGAGACCGGTCGCCACGCCGGGCACGGCCGTACGGCGCTCGGCCGGGTCCTGGGCGGACTCGGGCACGTGGTGCGGCCGGCCGATCAGGTCGCGCAGCTCGCCGTCGGTGACGGTGAACGGCAGCTCCCGCTCGCCCAGTTCGTGCTGGGCGGCGACCTTGCGCAGCAGGCGCGCGATCGAACGCTCCAGGGTCCGCACGCCCGCCTCGCGCGTGTACTCGCCGGCCAGCTTGCGCAGGGCGCTCTCGTCCAGGGTGACCTCGTCCCGGTCCAGGCCGGCCCGCTCCAGCTGGCGCGGGAGCAGGTGGTCACGGGCGATGACGACCTTCTCGTCCTCGGTGTAGCCGTCCAGGCGGACGATCTCCATGCGGTCGGCGAGCGCCTCCGGGATGGCCTCCAGGACGTTGGCGGTGGCGAGGAAGACCACGTCGGAGAGGTCCAGCTCGACCTCCAGGTAGTGGTCGCGGAAGGTGTGGTTCTGCGCGGGGTCGAGGACTTCGAGCAGGGCGGCGGCCGGGTCGCCCCGGAAGTCGGAGCCCACCTTGTCGATCTCGTCCAGCAGGACCACCGGGTTCATCGACCCGGCCTCCTTGACCGCGCGCACGATCCGGCCGGGCAGCGCGCCGACGTACGTACGGCGGTGGCCGCGGATCTCCGCCTCGTCGCGGACGCCGCCGAGGGCGACCCGGACGAACTTGCGGCCCATGGCGTGCGCGACGCTCTCTCCCAGACTTGTCTTCCCGACACCAGGGGGACCGACCAGGGCGAGTACGGCACCTCCCCGCCGCCCGCCGACGACGCCCAGGCCCCGGTCGGCGCGCCGCTTGCGCACGGCCAGGTACTCGGTGATGCGCTCCTTGACGTCCTCCAGGCCAGCGTGCTCGGCGTCGAGCACGGCCCTGGCGCCCCGGATGTCGTACGCGGAAGCGCTGTCATCGGTCCGCTCGTTCCACGGCATCTCCAGGACGGTGTCCAGCCAGGTGCGGATCCAGGAGCCCTCGGGCGACTGGTCGGAGGCGCGCTCCAGCTTGTCGACCTCCTTCAGGGCGGCCTCGCGGACCTTCTCCGGCAGGTCGGCGGCCTCCACG
The DNA here is from genome assembly GCF_040636485.1 of Streptomyces sp. NPDC038707. Classification (NCBI taxonomy): domain Bacteria; kingdom Bacillati; phylum Actinomycetota; class Actinomycetes; order Kitasatosporales; family Streptomycetaceae; genus Streptomyces; species Streptomyces sp. NPDC038707. Next base: position 189,331 of record NZ_JBEZUP010000013.1, on the reverse strand, counting down.
CGGGCGCGGTAGTCGTCGGACTCCTCACCCTCCTTCTCGCCGTTCAGCTCGCGCAGTTCCTTGCGGACGGCCTCCAGCTGACGGCGCAGCAGGAACTCGCGCTGCTGCTTGTCGACGCCTTCCTGGACGTCCTTGGCGATGGTCTCGGCCACCTCCTGCTCGGCGAGGTGGTCGCGCAGCTGCTGGGTGGCGAGGCGGAGGCGGGCCACCGGGTCGGCGGTCTCCAGCAGTTCCACCTTCTGCTCGGTGGACAGGAAGGGCGAGTAGCCGGAGTTGTCGGCCAGCGCGGAGACGTCGTCGATGGCCTGGACGCGGTCCACGACCTGCCAGGCGCCGCGCTTGCGCAGCCAGCTGGTGGCGAGTGCCTTGTACTCCTTGACCAGTTCGGCGACCTGGCCCGGCAGCGGGTCCGGCACGCTCTCCTCGACGTTCGCGCCCTCGACCCACAGCGCGGCGCCCGGTCCGGTGGTGCCGGCGCCGATGCGGACCCTGCTGCGGCCGCGGACCAGGGCGCCGGGGTCGCCGTCGGCCAGCCGGCCCACCTGCTCGACCGTGCCGAGGACGCCGGTCCTGGCGTACGTGCCCTCGACGCGCGGCACCAGCAGCACCTTGGGCTTGCCGGGTTCGGAGCGGGCGGCGGCCTGCGCGGCCTCCACCGCGGCCCGTACCTCGGCGTCGCTCAGGTCCAGCGGAACCACCATGCCGGGCAGTACCACCTCGTCGTCGAGCGGCAGCACGGGCAGGGTCAGCGTGAACGCCGGTGACTCAGCAGCCATGATCTCCCCTTAGGCAGTCAACTTGAGCTATGCCGACTCAATGTTCTGGCGCGGCCGATTGTTCCCGGGGATGTGTTCGCTCTGAGCGATCAGTCGCTCCGGCCGGCGGAGCCACTCATCCGGGGCCGTCCTGTCCAATACCCCTGAAGGTCCGGCCCCGTTCGAGCAGGATGGGAGTCATGACTGCCGTGTACGACACTCCCGTGGTCCTGGACCGACGCGACGGCCCGTACGGCGAAGTGGTGCTGCGCAGGCACGGTGCGCTGCTGCAGATCATCGCCAACGGCTGCTTCCTGATGGACACCTCCGACGGCCGCTCGGAGCGGCTGCTGGTCGACGCCGCGCGGGACGCGCTGGACGGGCGGCCCGCCCCGGCGGTGCTGATCGGCGGGCTGGGCGTCGGCTTCTCGCTCGCACACGCCGCCGCCGACCCGTGCTGGGGGCGGATCACCGTGGTGGAGCGCGAGGGCGCCGTCATCGACTGGCACCGGGGCGGCCCGCTCGCCGAGATCTCCGCCGGCGCCCTCGCCGACCCGCGCACCACGATCGTGCGAGCGGATCTCGTGACGTACGTCAATGAGACATCCGACACGTTCGACGCGCTGTGCCTCGACATCGACAACGGCCCCGGATGGACCGTCACCGAGGACAACGACAGCCTCTATTCGCCGGCCGGACTCGCCGCGTGCGCACGGCTGTTGAGGCCCGGCGGAGTACTCGCGGTGTGGTCCGCCGAGCCCTCTCCGGAATTTGAAGGAACCTTGCGGAATGCCGGGTTCCAGCGGGTGCGTACCGAAGAAGTGCCCGTTGCCCGGGGCGTTCCCGACGCCGTCCACCTCGCCGTCCGACCTGGATAGCGACAGCGCGGTGAGTCCCCGTAATGTGCTGCCCTGACGCGGATCATTCAAGCGTCCGACGCAGACATGGGATCACCCCACGGATTCCGGAAAGCAACACACAGGGGCGGGCGATGGAGCAGACACACACCTCCCAGAGCGGCGCGGCGACGACCACCCCGGGCGCACAGCGCCGGGTGCTGGTCGTGGAGGACGACCCCACGATCGTCGACGCCATCGCGGCCCGGCTCCGTGCCGAGGGATTTCTCGTGCAGACGGCGGCCGACGGCCCGGCCGCCGTCGACACCGCCGAGGCCTGGCAGCCCGACCTGCTGATCCTCGACATCATGCTGCCCGGCTTCGACGGGCTCGAGGTGTGCCGGCGGGTGCAGGCCCAGCGGCCGGTGCCGGTGCTGATGCTGACCGCGCGGGACGACGAGACGGACATGCTGGTCGGGCTCGGCGTGGGCGCCGACGACTACATGACCAAACCGTTCTCCATGCGCGAGCTGGCGGCCCGGGTGCACGTGCTGCTGCGCCGGGTGGAGCGGGCCGCGCTGGCCGCCGCCACCCCCCGCACCGGCATCCTGCGCCTCGGCGAGCTGGAGATCGACCACGCCCAGCGCCGGGTGCGGGTGAAGTCGGAGGACGTCCACCTGACGCCCACCGAGTTCGACCTGCTGGTGTGCCTGGCGAACACCCCGCGCGCGGTGCTCTCCCGGGAGCAGCTGCTGGCCGAGGTGTGGGACTGGGCGGACGCCTCCGGCACCCGCACGGTCGACAGCCACATCAAGGCGCTGCGCCGCAAGATCGGCGCCGAACGGATCCGGACCGTGCACGGCGTGGGCTACGCGCTGGAGACACCGGCCCCGTGAGCGGCAGCGGGCGCCAGGCCGCACGGAGGAGCCCCGGGACCCTCGGCGAGGAACCCTGGGGCGGCGTACGCCCGTTCTCGATCAAGACCAAGCTGGGCGCGCTGGTCGTCATCGCGGTGCTGATCACCACCGGGCTGTCGCTCGTCGCGGTGCACACCCAGACGGAGCTGCGCTTCATCACGGTCTTCTCGATGATCGCCACCCTGCTCATCACCCAGTTCGTGGCGCACTCGCTGACCATGCCGCTGGACGAGATGAACGCGGTGGCCCGCTCCATCTCGCAGGGCGACTACACGCGCCGGGTGCGGGAGAGCCGCCGGGACGAGCTCGGCGACCTGGCCCAGACGATCAACGTCATGGCCGACGAGCTGGAGGCCCAGGACAACCAGCGCAAGGAGCTGGTGGCGAACGTCTCGCACGAACTGCGCACCCCGATCGCCGGGCTGCGCGCGGTGCTGGAGAACATCGTCGACGGGGTCACCGAGGCCGATCCGGAGACCATGCGGACGGCCCTGAAGCAGACCGAGCGGCTGGGCCGCCTGGTGGAGACCCTGCTGGACCTGTCCCGGCTGGACAACGGCGTGGTGCCGCTGAAGGCGCGCCGGTTCGAGGTGTGGCCGTATCTGTCGGGCGTGCTGAAGGAGGCCAACATGGTCGCCTCCGTGCGCGCGGGCATGGCCTCCGGCTCGGGCAGCCACACCCGCAAGGACGTCCATCTGCACCTGGACGTCTCGCCGCCGGAGCTGACCGCGCACGCCGATCCCGAGCGCATCCACCAGGTGGTCGCCAACCTGATCGACAACGCGGTCAAGCACAGCCCGCCGCACGGCCGGGTGACCGTGAAGGCGCGGCGCGGGCCGCAGCCGGAGTCGCTGGTGCTGGAGGTCCTGGACGAGGGCCCCGGTATCCCCCGGTCCGAGTGGCACCGGGTGTTCGAGCGGTTCAACCGGGGTGCGGTCACCCGGCCGCACGGCCCGGGCAGCGACGGCGGCACCGGGCTCGGGCTGGCGATCGCCCGGTGGGCGGTGGATCTGCACGGGGGCCGGATAGGGGTGGCCGAATCCGAGCGTGGCTGCCGGATCATCGTCACTCTTCCGGGACTGACTTCCCTGACCGGTTGACGTAGGGTCCGCACCGGAAGCACAAGATCCACGACGCTCCGCCGCCGGTCCGCGCGGCCGGACACGCGTGATCGGCCGAGGTCCGGGCACCCGTCTGAGCACGGCACCGGCGGGCCCCGCCGGTGCGCTCCCGCGTGCGCGGAACCACGCTTGTTTCCCGCCATATCAAGCCCCGAAACAAGATTTCCGATGTGACTTACACGACGATGACCATGCCCGACCTGACCTTCCCGGCCAGGGAGGCGTAGCCTTTATTCCCGCTGTCCATCACCTTGTGAAGCGGAAGAGGGCGGTTGCCGCCGTGTCGCCACAGTCCCCCAGTAACTCATCGAGTCTCTCCACCGACGACCAAGCCGGGAAGAACCCCGCAGCCGCGTTCGGTGCGAACGAATGGCTCGTCGACGAGATCTATCAGCAGTACCTCCAGGACCCGAATTCAGTGGACCGTGCCTGGTGGGACTTCTTCGCCGATTACAAGCCGGGTGCTCCTGCCACCCCGGCCCCGGCGGGTGCTGCGGCCACGGGGGCCGCAGAGACCACCCCGGCCCCGCAGGCACCCGCGGCCCCGGCCCCCCAGGCCGCCGCCCCGGCCCCGAAGCCCGCCGCGGCCCCCGCTCAGGCCCCGGCCCCCGCGGCTCCCGCCGCTCCCGCGGCGAAGGCCGCCCCGGCCAAGCCGGCGCAACCCGCACAGGCGCCCGCTCAGCCGAAGCCCAAGCCGGAACCGGCGAAGGCGGTCCCCGAGGGCCCCGAGCTGATCACGCTGCGCGGCCCGTCCGCCGCCGTGGCGAAGAACATGGACGCCTCGCTGGAGATGCCGACCGCCACCTCGGTCCGCGCCGTCCCGGTGAAGCTGCTGTTCGACAACCGGATCGTCATCAACAACCACCTCAAGCGCGCCCGCGGCGGGAAGATCTCCTTCACGCACATCATCGGGTACGCGATGGTGCAGGCCATCAAGGCCATGCCGTCGATGAACTGGTCCTACGGCGTCAAGGACGGCAAGCCGACCCTGATCAAGCCGCCGCACGTCAACCTGGGCCTGGCCATCGACCTGGTCAAGCCCAACGGTGACCGCCAGCTCGTCGTGGCCGCCATCAAGAAGGCCGAGACGCTGAACTTCTTCGAGTTCTGGCAGGCCTACGAGGACATCGTCCGCCGCGCCCGCGACGGCAAGCTGACGATGGACGACTTCTCCGGCGTCACGGTCTCCCTGACCAACCCCGGCGGCCTCGGCACCGTCCACTCCGTGCCGCGCCTGATGCCCGGCCAGTCCGTGATCATGGGCGTCGGCGCCATGGACTACCCGGCGGAGTTCCAGGGCACCAGCCAGGACACCCTGAACAAGCTCGGCATCTCGAAGGTCATGACGCTCACGTCGACCTACGACCACCGGGTGATCCAGGGCGCCGCCTCCGGCGAGTTCCTGCGCCAGGTCGCCAACCTGCTGCTCGGCGAGAACGGCTTCTACGACGACATCTTCGAGGCGCTGCGCATCCCCTACGAGCCGGTCCGCTGGCTCAAGGACATCGACGCCAGCCACGACGACGACGTCACCAAGGCCGCCCGCGTCTTCGAGCTGATCCACTCCTACCGGGTCCGCGGCCACGTCATGGCCGACACCGACCCGCTGGAGTACAAGCAGCGCAAGCACCCCGACCTGGACATCGTCGAGCACGGCCTCACCCTGTGGGACCTGGAGCGCGAGTTCGCCGTCGGCGGCTTCGCCGGCAAGTCGATGATGAAGCTGCGCGACATCCTCGGCGTGCTGCGCGACTCGTACTGCCGCACCACCGGCATCGAGTTCATGCACATCCAGGACCCCAAGCAGCGCAAGTGGATCCAGGACCGGGTGGAGCGCCCGCACTCCAAGATGGAGCGCGAGGAGCAGCTGCGCATCCTGCGCCGGCTGAACGCGGCCGAGGCGTTCGAGACCTTCCTGCAGACGAAGTACGTCGGCCAGAAGCGGTTCTCCCTGGAGGGCGGCGAGTCCGTCATCCCGCTGCTGGACGCGGTCATCGACTCCGCGGCCGAGTCCCGCCTGGACGAGGTCGTCATCGGCATGGCCCACCGCGGCCGGCTGAACGTGCTGGCCAACATCGTCGGCAAGTCGTACGCGCAGATCTTCCGCGAGTTCGAGGGCAACCTCGACCCGAAGTCGATGCACGGCTCCGGCGACGTGAAGTACCACCTGGGCGCCGAGGGCACCTTCACCGGCCTGGACGGCGAGCAGATCAAGGTCTCGCTGGTCGCCAACCCCTCCCACCTGGAGGCCGTCGACCCGGTGCTGGAGGGCGTCGCCCGCGCCAAGCAGGACATCATCAACAAGGGCGGCACGGACTTCACGGTGCTGCCGGTGGCGATCCACGGCGACGCGGCCTTCGCGGGCCAGGGCGTGGTGGCCGAGACCCTGAACATGTCGCAGCTGCGCGGTTACCGCACCGGCGGCACGGTCCACATCGTCATCAACAACCAGGTCGGCTTCACCGCGGCCCCCGAGTCCTCGCGTTCCTCCATGTACGCGACGGACGTGGCCCGCATGATCGAGGCCCCGATCTTCCACGTCAACGGCGACGACCCCGAGGCCGTCGTGCGCGTGGCGCGGCTCGCCTTCGAGTTCCGCCAGGCGTTCAACAAGGACGTGGTGATCGACCTCATCTGCTACCGCCGCCGCGGTCACAACGAGTCGGACAACCCGGCCTTCACCCAGCCGCTGATGTACGACCTGATCGACAAGAAGCGCTCGGTGCGCAAGCTGTACACCGAGTCCCTGATCGGTCGCGGCGACATCACCCTGGAGGAGGCCGAGCAGGCCCTCCAGGACTACCAGGGCCAGCTGGAGAAGGTCTTCACCGAGGTCCGCGAGGCCACCTCGCAGCCGGCCCCCGGGGACGTCCAGGCACCGCAGGACGGCTTCCCGGTCACGGTCCCGACCGCGGTCTCCACCGAGGTCGTCAAGCGGATCGCCGAGTCCCAGGTCAACATCCCCGACACCATCACCGTCCACCCGCGGCTGCTGCCGCAGCTCCAGCGCCGCGCGGCGATGGTGGAGGACGGCACGATCGACTGGGGCATGGGCGAGACCCTCGCCATCGGCTCCCTGCTGCTGGAGGGCACCCCGGTCCGGCTGGCCGGCCAGGACTCCCAGCGCGGCACGTTCGGCCAGCGCCACGCGGTGCTGATCGACCGGGAGACCGGCGAGGAGTACACCCCGCTGCAGTACCTCGCCGAGGACCAGGCGCGGCTGACCGTCTACAACTCGCTGCTGTCCGAATACGCGGCGATGGGCTTCGAGTACGGCTACTCGCTGGCCCGCCCGGACGCGCTGGTGATGTGGGAGGCCCAGTTCGGCGACTTCGTCAACGGCGCCCAGACGGTCGTCGACGAGTTCGTCTCCTCGGCCGAGCAGAAGTGGGGCCAGACCAGCGGTGTCGTGCTGCTGCTCCCGCACGGCTACGAGGGCCAGGGCCCGGACCACTCCTCCGCGCGCCCCGAGCGGTTCCTCCAGCTGTGCGCGCAGAACAACATGACGGTCGCCATGCCGACCTCGCCGTCGAACTACTTCCACCTCCTGCGGTGGCAGGTGCACAACCCGCACCACAAGCCGCTGGTCGTCTTCACCCCGAAGTCGATGCTGCGTCTGAAGGCCGCCGCGTCGAAGGCGGAGGAGTTCACCAACGGCCAGTTCCGCCCGGTCATCGGCGACAGCACGGCCGACCCGGCCGCGGTCCGCAAGGTCGTCTTCTGCGCCGGCAAGGTCTACTACGACCTGGAGGCCGAGCGGCAGAAGCGGGGCGCCACGGACACGGCGATCATCCGCATCGAGCGGCTGTACCCGCTGCCGGGTGACGAGCTGCAGGCGGAGGTCAACAAGTACCCGAACGCCGAGAAGTACCTCTGGGCGCAGGAGGAGCCGGCGAACCAGGGTGCCTGGCCGTTCATCGCGCTCAACCTGATCGACCACCTGGACCTGGCGGTCGGCGCGGACATCCCGGCCGGCGAGCGGCTGCGGCGCATCTCGCGTCCGCACTCCTCGTCCCCGGCGGTGGGTTCCGCGAAGCGGCACCAGGCCGAGCAGGAGCAGCTCGTGCGTGAGGTGTTCGAGGCGTAGGCCTCCCGAAAAGGGCCCGGTACCGAGTTCGCGCTCGGCACCGGGCCCTTTCGCGTCAGCCGAGGTACGCCTCGAAGTCCCAGTACGGCCTGATCCGTTGCCTCGCCGAGAGGGTGTGCGGGTGCTGGGCGCCGAGGGTGCGGGTGAGGGAGAGCAGGGCGTCCTCCTCCAGCTTGCCGGCCTCCTCCTGCTCGTTGGCCGCCCTCAGGTCCGCGGCGAGCGCCACCTGGCAGGACAGGGTCAGCGGATGCTCGTCGCCGAGCGCGTGGCGGGAGCGGCGCAGGGTGTCGCGGCTGAGTTCCGCCGCGTCCCCGATCCGCCCGCAGAAGTTGCGTCCGCCGGCCGCGTTCAGGGCGCAGCCCAGCACCCACGGGTGGTCGGGGCCGAGGGTGGCGCTCAGCCCGGCGAGGGCGGACTCGAACATCGACAGCGCCTCGGCCCGCTCGCCCGCGGCCTGCATCACCAGCCCGGTGTTGGTCAGCATCCCGGTGGCCACGGGATGCGCGGGGCCGAGCAGGGAGCGGTAGCCGGCCTCCGCCTCGTCGATGAGGTCGCGGGCCTGGCTGAGGTCACCGTGCTCGCGCAGGTAGTTGCCGTAGTTGGTGAGGAACGCGAGGGTGCGGTAGTGCTCGCGGCCGTTGAGCTGGATCAGCTGGTCCAGCAGGCCGGCCATGGTCGGCCCGACGTCCGGCGCGTGGCCGCCCTCGCGGCGCCGGCACATGGCGAGCTGGGCGCGGGCCTCCAGGGTCTGCGGGTGCTGCGGGCCGAGCACCTGGACGTGCAGCCGTACGACGGGTTCCTGGCGGGCCAGTGCCTCCCGGTAGCGGCCGAGCAGGCGCAGGCTGTGGGTGACGGCGTTGCCCGAGTGCAGGGTGTTGATGTGCCGGGCGCGCAGCACGGTCTCGCCGCGGGCCAGGGTCTCCAGGTCGAGGTCCAGCGCCTCGGCGTACCGGCCCAGCATGCGCAGGGTGACACCGAGGTTGTGCCGGGCGACCAGGGTGGGGGGCTCGTCCGGGCCGAGCAGCCGTTCGTTGCCGGCCAGGACCTCGCACTGGAGGTCGTAGGCGTCCTGGTAGCGGCCCAGGGCGCGCAGGCCGGAGGCGAGGGCGCTCTTGCTGACCAGCTCGCCGATCTCGTTGCGCCGGGGCGCGGCCCGCAGCTGGGCCAGCACGCCCCGGTGCAGTTCGTACAGCTCCCGGAACCGGCCGCTGTTGCGCAGCATGTTGCCCTCCTGGGTGGCCAGGTCGAGCATGGGCTGGTCGATCGGGTCCATGAACCGGGACCAGTGCTCGCGCACCTGCCGGGCCAGTTCCAGGCCGCCGACGTACTCGCCGCTGCGGGTGCAGTAGCGCAGGCAGTTCAGCACCAGTTCCTGGACGCGCGGCTGGCCGCTCGCCAGGGCTCCGGAGGGCTGGAGGTGGGGCAGCAGTTCGGCGTAGCGGGGCCAGTTGCGGCTGTCGGCCGGGTTGCCGGGGTCGGCCTCGGCGAGCAGCGTGCGTACCGCCCGCCGGTGCAGGTCGCCGTCGTTGTCGCCGGTCAGCTTGGAGACGATGTCGTGGACCAGGCGGTGCATGTGCACCGACTCCTGGTGCGGGCCCGCCTCCGCGGTGAGCGGCCCGCGGGTCTCCCGGGTGAGCACCGAGTAGTTCACCAGGGTGTCCAGGGCGCGGGTCCAGGCGGGCAGGTCGGTGGCCATCCAGCGCAGTTCCGCGGGCAGTTCGGCGCGCGGGTAGGCGCGGATGAGGCCGAGCGGGATGCGTCCGGGGGCGAAGGCGGTGCACAGGCCGAGGACCTCGATGGCCTGCGGCTGGGAACGGCGCAGCCGGTTGAGCAGGATGGCCCAGGAGGTGAGGGAGGACTGCGGGAAGCCGTCCCCGGTGGCGGGCTCGTCGACGGTGGACAGCCGGCGTTCGCGCACCATCCGCAGGTACTCCGCGGCCTCCATGCCCGATTCGCCGAGCCAGGACGCGGCCTGCACCAGCGGCAGCGGCACGTCGCCGAACTCGGCGGCCACCTCGTCGGCCTCGCGGGAGGTGATGTGCGGGGCGCGGCGCATCAGGTAGGCGGTGGACTCGGGGCGCAGGAAGGCGGGGATCTCCAGCACCTCGGTGTGCTCGCTCCAGCCCCGGTTGCGGGAGGTGATCAGCACGTGCCCGGTGCCCTGCGGGAGCAGCGAGGCGATGCCGTCGGTGTCGTCCCAGCCGTCGAAGACCAGCAGCCAGTTGGCGTACGGTTCGCCGCGCCGCAGGGCGTTGCGGACCGCGCGGATGCGTTCGCCGGGCTCGCTGCCGATGGGCAGGCCGAGTTCGACGGCGAGTTCGCCGAGGCGGTCGCGCTGGAGGGTGCGGTCGTCGCTGTTGACCCACCACACCAGGTCGTAGTCGGTGCTGAAGCGGTGCGCGTACTCGGCGGCCAGCTGGGTCTTGCCGATGCCGGACATGCCGACGAGGGTGCAGGCGGCGGCGCCGCGCTCGGCGTCGGCGAGGCGCTGGTGGAGTTCCCCCAGCAGGTCGTCGCGGCCGGTGAAGCGCGGGTTGCGGCGCGGCACCTCGCCCCAGATCTCGCAGCGGTCGTCCGGGTAGCGGATCCGGCCGGGCAGGGCGCGGGGGCGGGCCAGTGGTTCCAGGCCGAGCCGGCGCAGCAGGCGTTCCTCGGCCGCGGCCTCGCTCAGCGACCACAGGCTGGCCGGTTCCAGGACGGCGGTGGCGGGCAGCAGCGGCCGGTTGGTGAGGTTGACCGCGGCGAACCGGTCGGCGTGCGCGGCGACGAAGCCGCGCAGCGCGTCGTTCCACTCGCCCGGCGGGCGCGGGCCCAGCTCGAAGAACCAGTCGTTGAGGACCAGCAGGACCTTTCCCCTGGCCAGCAGGAGGTCGCCGAGCGAGTCCTCCAGCGGGACCTCGCGCGGCGGGTCCCAGCGCTGGAGGGTGGTCCGGTGCCCGTGCCGTTCCAGGCACTGCGCGATCCACGCCGCCCATGAGCGGTAGTACCCCGGGAAGACCACGAGCACGTGCTCGGGTGCCGCCGCCGCGCCGCTCGCGCCCGGCCGCCGCTGTTCCGCCATCGCCGCTCCCTGTTCCACCGCGCCCGCCGGTCGTCGGGCGGCCGCGTGCATAACGTAACGCACCACCTGCCGCACGGAGCGTCACCCGGGCGGGTGGGCCCGTACCTCCAGGCGTGCGTGGTGGCTGCCCATCTGCCGGACGAACTCCCGTCCGTGTGGGGTCAGTTCATCGGAATCGGCCAGCACGGACAAGGCCTCGGCGACCTGATCCCGGCACCCCTCGAACCGCTCGGCGGCGCGCCGCCGCCAGGCCCGGGCGGGTCCCGTGCGGGCCCTCCACCACAGGTCGAGCAGCGCCAGGTGCGCGTAGGCGCCCTGGAGGACACCGGGGACCGGGCGCGGGTCCTGCCGCCAGCCCACCCGGTGCAGGGTGCGGCCGGGCCGCCACAGCGGGACCAGCTCGTCCAGCACGGCCAGCTTGGTGTGGTGGGTCTCGTGCACCAGCAGCTCGGCCAGCTCGAGCCGGTCGGCGGGCAGCTGTGCCAGGACGGCGCCGGGCGCGGTCCGCACGGTGGCGCTCAGCGACGGTCCCGGTCCGGCCGGCGGTGCCAGCGGGACGACGGCCCGGACCAGCGCCGCGGTCTCGGTGGCGCGGGCCGGATGGGTGACGGCGAGCAGCGCCCGGGCGTCCCGCCAGCGGGCGGCCCAGGCGGCGTGGCCGGAGTACGGGCGCTCGGCGGCGGGCAGCCCGGTGGGCCCGATCCCGCCCGCGGGCACCCGGTGCGGGTCGATGTCGTCGAGTACGGCGGTGCCGCCGGGCAGGGGGTAGGGCACCGCCCAGGCCAGGGCGCCGTCGGCGGTCCACCGGGGGCCGGCGCCGGCGGGCGCGGGCAGCGACAGCGTCCGGCCCGCGGCGTCGGTGACCCGGAGCCGCCCGGCCCGGGCGGACAGCCGGGCCGGGCCCCGGGCGCAGCGCAGCAGCCCGGTGCCGGGCAGGGCGAGGGTGCCGGCCGGCAGGTCCCGGGCGACGGTGAACCGGCAGCGGGCGCGCAGCGCGGCGGCGACGGCCACCGCGCCCAGTCCGGTGAGGCCCGCCGCGAAGGCGGGGCCGTCGGGCGCGGCGAGCGCGGCGGCCAGCCAGGCGCCGGTCGTCGGGTAGTCCAGTACGGCGCGGACGGCCGCCGGGTCGGTCCGCTCGGCCCGCTCCAGCAGCGCCCAGTCGTCCTCGAACCGCCGTCGTGCCGCCGGCGGCAGACCGGCGCGCATGCCGTCGGTCCGGACCAGCAGGGCCTTGAGCAGCAGCATCCGCCGGGCGTGCAGCGCGGTGTGCAGGGCCGAGGTGACGGCGGGCAGCGGCCGGGTGTGGGCCAGGGCGGCGAGGAGGCCCGGCGGGAGCGGGCCGGGCGGGCCGGCCGGCCGTATGTCACCGAGGGGGCCGACGGTTCCCCGGGTCATGCCACGGTGTCCTCGCCGGGTGGGGGCGGCGGCGCGGGAGAGGCCGAAAACGCATGCTCCGACCGGGGGGCCAGCAGCCCGTTGTCACTGTCGGTGGTGTACCAGACCCGGCGCAGCCCGTCCGGGTCGGCGAGCACTCCGGCGACCGCGGCGAGCACCGCCGGATCGTCCATGGCACGCAGTGTCGGCAGGTCGACGTCGGTGAGGCCGGGCGGGAACGTGCCGCCTCCGGCGTCCGCGCCGAGGCCGGCCCCCCGTGTGCTGAACTCCCCCACCCTCGGCTCCTCCCTGCCCACGCCCGCCCCGCACGGCCGCGGTGGGCTGCCCACTTCTTCCCTACCGGCCCGAACCAGAAACACCGGCCGGTTCAACTCCGGTCATGTCCGCCCGTGTCCAGCCAGTCCTGGGACCACGGCCACCAGGGCGGGGCCGCTTCCCGCCAGGCCCGCTCCGGCAGCGACCGGTCGCGCGCGGGCGGCGGTTCCCGCTCGGCGCGCCGGGTCAGTTCCACATCGGCCCACTCGACCTCGCGCAGCGCCCCGGCGAGCCGCTGCCACTGCTCCCGGGCCGCACGGAACGCCTCGCGGGCCGCGCCGGGGCTGCCCATCAGCGCCAACACCACGCCGCGGCCGTGCAGGGCGCGGGCGGCGGTCACCGAACCGGACTCGCCGCCGTACGCCGCCTCGGCCTCCCGCACGGCGTTGTCGTACGCGTGGACCGCCTCGGCCGGCACGGGCGCGCCCACGCGGTACCAGAACTCCAGCCGCACCCGGGCCAACTGGAGCCAGGCCTCGGCGCGTACGGCCGCGTCGGTCGCCGTGCGCACCGACTGGCCGAGCAGGTGGCGGCTCTCGAACAGGTCGGGCAGGAAGCCGAGATGGCGGAAGCGCTGGGCGAGCGCGCTGCCGACCAGTCCCTGGAGCCGGCCGCGGTGCTCCGACCGGGCGGGCAGCGCGGCCAGCGCCTCGTGCAGCACGTACTCGGCCCGGTCCACCACGGCGCCGCCGTCCTCCGTGGCGGCCCGCCGGAGCAGCGATTCGCCCCAGGCGGTGAGGATTCCGACGCGCGGGAGGCCGTCGGCGGGGGCGCGCAGCACCGCGCCCTCGTAGGCCGCGTCGGCCTGCGCGAACTCCCCGGCCGCGTCGTGGAACCGGGCCATCGCGACCAGGGCGGGCCGCCTCAGGGCAGGGTCGTCCCCGGCGGTCTCCAGTGCCTCGCGCAGCGTCCGCCGGATCTCCGCGTCCTCGCTCCCGGCCCCGCGCAGCGCCCGCACGAGTTCGAGCAACGCGGGTGTCCGTACGGCGGCGGAGACCCCTTCCCGCGCCAGCAGGGCACAGGCCTCCCGCAGTTCGGGCACGGCGGCGGCCGGTTGCCGCAGCTCCAGCAGCACCCGCCCGCGCAGGAGGACCCGGTCCCGCTGGGCCCTCACCTCCCAGGGCACGTCACGCGCCCGCCGCGTGGCGGGGCCGGCGGGGGCCGGGGGTACGGCCCTGTCCCCGCCGCCCTCGACGGTGTCCGCGCCCGGCACGGCCTGCCCCGCCCCCGGCTCGCCCTCGGGGCCGTTCCGCCAGGCGTGGGCGCGGGCGGTGACCCGGGGCCAGGGCGGGGTGCCGGGGTCGAGGGGGCGCAGTGCTTCCGTCAGGTGGTCCGGGTCCTGTGTCAGGTGCCACAGTTCCCGTCGGCCGGCGGCCAGTTCGAGCGCGGCCTCGGCCCGGTCCCGGCTGTCGGCGGAGGCCAGGGCGTACGCGGTGGCGAGTGCGGCCACGGCCTCCCGCAGCAGCCCGGCGCGCCGTCCCTCCGCCCGCGCGCCCGCCGTCCCGGCCTCCGCGCGCAGCACACGGCCGAGGACCAGGCGGGCCCGGGCCGTGCGGCCCGGGTCGCCGGCCGGTGCGGTGCCCGCCGTCGCGGCGCGGACCTGGTCCCGGGCCCGGCGCAGCAGCTCCGGGTCGGCGAGCTGCCGCCACCGCACGAGCAGGTGCTCGGCCTCGGCCAGCGGATCGGGCGTGACCAGGTCGGGCAGGTAGAACCGCAGGACGCGGGCGGGCACGCGGGCGAACAGCTCGGCCTCGACACCGCCGCCGTACGGCGTCCCCTCGTCCTCGGGGAGCGGCCCGGCGGCGGGGGCGCGGTCGGCGAGCCGGGCCGCGGCCAGGGCGGCGAAGTTGCGGGTGCCCTTGCCGAAGTGCCGTTCCACGTAGGCGGAGCAGTGCTTGAGGACGAGTCCGGCGGTGTCCTGGTCGAGGGAGGACAGCAGCAGGTCCTGCATCCGGGGCGGGTAGGCGAAGCACGGCTGGTCGTCCGTACCGGGCAGTTGCCGCAGCAGTCCGCCGAGCAGCACCTCGGCCAGTTCCATGGGCCCGGTGTCCGGCAGCATGGCCCGCTGGACCAGCCGCATCACGGGCAGCGTGAGCGGCGCGGCGGCCAGGTAGACGGCCAGTCGGAGGGCGCCGGGTGAGGCGCTCGCGCGGAAGGCGCGCAGCAGCTCGTCGTCGCTGCGCGGCGGCGGCGCGACGGCGTGCTCCGCGGGTGCCGTGCCGGGGTGGGCGAAGCCGGCCCAGGCGGGTTCGCGGGTGGGTCCGGTGCCGGCGAGCAGCCGGGCGAACGCCTCGAACGCCTCCGGGGTGGGCTGGAGCACGGGTACCGGCCGGGCGCCGGGCGGGATCTCCTCCCACGGCTCGTCCTCGGGCAGGAAGTCGAGGCGTCCGCCGGTCTCCCCGGTGCGCACCAGCAGTCCGGGTTCGGCGGGCAGCGCGGTGCGGCCCCACAGGCGCGGCGGCAGCGGCTGGACCACGGCCAGCGGGGCGGTGCGCGGCCAGCCGTGCAGCAGGCGCTGCGCGGCGCCGCTCTGCCACAGCGGGCCGACGCAGTCGCTGACGACGAAGGTGAGCCGGCGCCCGCTGGGGTCGTGGAGTTCCTCGGCGGGGCGCAGCCGGGTGTGCCGGCCGGGACCGGCGGTCGTACCGACGAGGAGGGTGCCCGAGTCGTCGGCGTACAGCTGGTGGACGTGGACGGAGGCGAACGCGCCGGACTGCTGGCAGGCCTGGCGCAGTTCCTCGACGAGTTCGCCCCAGACGGCCATGGCGGGGCCGGTGTCCATGAGCAGCTGGACCTCGCAGCGCCGGTGGCGGCCGGGCCGGGTGACCGGGAGCAGGATGCCGCTGGCGGCGGCCCGTTCGGCGGTGGCCGTCTCGTCGATCCGCTCGTCCCGGCCGGGCACGGGGGCCGTGCGGTAGCGGCCGAGGGCACGCAGTGCCTTCTGCAGGCCGAGGAGTCCGGGCAGGGCGCCCGCGGCGGGGGCGCGGACCGGGAAGGCCGTGGCGGTGCCGTCGCCGTCGGTCCGGCCGGGCAAGGCGGCGGGGGCCGGGGTGTGCAGGGGTACGGAGGGGGCGGGCAGGCCGGCCGGGGGCGGGGCCGCGGGCGCCTGCCCGGATCGGTCGCGCGCGCCGGGCGGTGCGGCCGGCCGCTCCTCTCCGGGAGCGCCGTCGGGGCCGGGCGCCGTGCCGTCCGCCGCGGGCGTGCCGGTGGGGTCGTGGGACGCGGGGGACGCGGCGGTGCCCAGCCGGCGGGCCAGCCACAGCGCGTCCGCGACGTCCTCGGCGGTCGGCTGGAGCCCGCCCTGGCGCAGCCTGCCGATCAGCTCCTCCAGGCGCATCCCCGGCATCCGCCTCTCACCTCGTACGGTCGAGCGGTTGCATCAGCATCTCGGCGATCCGCTCCCGGCTGAGCCCCTGTGCGTGCGGATCGTGCTGGGTGAGGAACAGCGCGTTGAGGAGCTGGTCCGCGGCGAGCACCTCGCCCGGTTCGCGCTCCAGGAACCTGCGGATGAGGTCCGTGCCGGCCTCGGCGCCGTCCGCGCCGAGGTGTGCCTCGACCATGGCGGTGAGCTGCTCCTCGCCGGGCGGGTCCAGCTCCAGCTGGACACAGCGGCGCAGCAGCGGGGCGGGGAAGTCGCGTTCGCCGTTGGAGGTCAGCACGATGACCGGGAACGCGGTGCACGCGATGCGCCCGCCGTGCACGGCCACCCGGTCGCCGTCGTCGGTGAGCACCTCCACCACGGGTTCCCGGTCGGCCAGCCGTTCCAGCTCGGGGATGGAGAACTCGCCCTCCTCCAGGGTGTTCAGCAGGTCGTTGGGCAGGTCGAGGTCGCTCTTGTCGAGTTCGTCGATGAGCAGCACGCGGGGCTCGTCGGCGGGCAGCAGGGCGGTGCCCAGGGGGCCGAGCCGGATGTAGGAGCCGATGCCGGAGGCCGCGCCGTCGCCGCCGCGGGCGCGTTCCAGCTGGACGTCCTGGAGCCGGGCTATCGCGTCGTACCGGTACAGCCCGTCCTGGAGGGTGGTACGGCTGACGATGGGCCAGCGCAGCACCTTGCCGAGGCCGAGTTCGTGGGCGATGGCGTACGCGAGGGTCGACTTGCCCGTCCCCGGGTTGCCGGTCACCAGCAGCGGCCGGCGCAGATAGAGGGCCGCGTTGACCGCGTCGACCTCGGCCGGCCGGGGCGCGTAGTTCTCGACCAGCCGGCGGCGCACCCCCAGTCTGCGGGCGCTGCTGGGGTCGTCCGGGCCGCTCGCCGTGCCGTCCCGGGAGGCGGCGAAGTCGCGCCAGGGCGGCGGCGCCGGCAACCGCCGCATGCCGTCGTGCGGCTGACCCACTCCGCGGTAGATCCGCCAGTCGTTCACCTTGGGCTCCTCCCGGCTTGGGTGATCATGCAGCGGGCCCGGCCGTTCGCCGTACGAGGCTACCGTTCGTCGGCCGCGCCCGCCGAGGTTCGCGGTGTCCGGCACTCCCGTCTTCCCCTCGTGAACCTCCGTACGGGCGCCCGGACTTGACGGGATGTCCACCGGGAGGGGCGGGGCCGGCTGCGGGTCAGCCGCCGGGTGCGGCCGGCGGCGGGGGCCGCATGCTCTCCGTCCCGTACGGCGGCCGGTCCGGCGGGTCGAACAGTACGGCGAGTTTGCCGCGCAGGCCGTGCGCCCGGGCGGTGTCCGGGTCGGCCAGCCGGATGCGCAGGTCACGGACCGGACCGTGCAGTCCGTCGGCGTGCCCGGCGAGTCCGAGCAGGGCGGCGGCCTGCCGGTGGAAGTCCCCGCACTCGTCGTGGTCGTGCCGGTCGCGGCGCCAGAGCACCACCGGGTGCCCGGAGCGCAGCGCGTCCCGCATCGCCGCGTAGCCCTCGCCGCTGCCGACGGGTCCGCAGTACACCGGCACGAACGTGTCGCCGAGCGCCGTCAGGGCGCCGTAGTAGGGGTACTTGCCCCCGGCCCCGGCGCCCGGCGGATGCCCGTCGGCCACCGCCCGCCCGTGCAGCGTCCCGTGCGCCAGGGGTCCGTCCCTGACGCCCTTCCAGCGTCGCCGCCACTCCGGGGCGGGCGGCAGGCCGTTGCGCCGGACGTCCCGGATGACGACGGTCCGCCGCATCCCGAGCGGCAGGGCGCGCTCGTCGACGAAGTCGTCGTCCTCGTCGTCCTCCCCGGTGGCCGCGGTGCCGTCCGGGCCGGGCAGCAACTGCCAGTCGTCCACCGGGAGGTCGAACAGCTTGCGGGGCAGGAAGACCTCGATCGTGGCGAGGTGCTCCCCGTGGTCCCCCTGGCTCAGCGCCCGGGCCAGCGGCTCGCGCAGCGCCCCGGCCAGTTCCTCGGCGCGCACGCCCCGGTCGTCGCCGTCGACGGGGGTGACGTCCTGGCCGTCGTAGAGCAGTTGCACGCTCCAGGGGTGCCGGCCGTAGGTGGCCGGACCGATCTTCACCAGGACGTCGGTACGGGAGCCGGTGGCGGGCTCCGGGCCCGGAGACGCCACCTGGCCCGGTGCGGGCATCCGGGTCCCGGCGGTGGGGCCGGTGAGCGCCACCGGGGCGGGCCGGCCGAGGTCGCCGGGGACGGAGGGGCCGGCGGGCCGGGAGGTCCCGGCGTACGCGGCCGGTGACGACGGTGTGGTCGCGACGGCCTCGGCGGACGGCGGGGCGGTTCCGTCGGGCGACGGCGTGGTGCCGTTGGAGGACGGGGTGGCGGAGGGCACGCCGGTGAAGGAGTCGGCAGGCAGGCTGCTGCCGGGCGGCTCACCGGCGGGGCCGCCGGACAGGCCGCCCTCGGGAAGCGCGCCCGGGCCGGGAAGCGCGCCCGGCGCGGCGGGCCGTCCGCCGGCTCCCTCCAGCAGCGCGCGGATGGCCTGGCCGACCGCCCAGTGCCGGTGGCCGGCGGCCTGCCCGGCGATCCAGTCCGTGAACGCCCGCAGCCGCTCCGCGTCCACCTCCCCGGCGCGCTCCCGGGCGGCCCTGCGGGCGACTTGGGCGGCGTAGAGCAGTACGGCGTCGAGGTCGACGAGCGTTCCGCCGCCGCCCGGCGCCGGCGTGCGCAGGCCGTACAGCAGCCCGGCGCCCTCACGCCAGGTCCGTACGTTGCGCAGCACGAGCGAGCGCAGGCGTTCGCCGCGTACCTCCGCCTTGACGTCCTCCACGAGGTGCACGACCTCTCCGGCGCCGGCCGGCGGCGGCACGTGGGCGAGGTGGCCGTACAGCCGCGTGCGCAGCTCCGGGGTGATGCCGGAGGCCGACGGCGCCTGGCCGCTCAGGGTGGCCTGGAAGGCGGTCCAGTCGGGCTGCGGTGAGGGGCCGCCGAGGAGGCTCGCGTGGTGCAGGTCGTGGGCGCGCAGCACCTCGCGCACCACCCGGCCGGCCTCCCGCGAGTCCAGCAGTTCGTACAGCGCGGTGACCGGGACGGCGACGCCCTCCTCCCGCCGGCGGCCCTTGATCACGCCGATGACCGAGCCGTGCCGCAGGTCGAGCACCGGCCCGCCGGACAGTCCGCCGATCGGCAGGCTCCCGGCGAGCAGCAGGGCCCGCGCGTCGGATCCGGCGAGCTCGCCGGATCCGTGCCGGATGCCCAGCTCGCCGGTCTGCACCGACCAGCCGTAGAGCCCGAGGGGGGTGCCGGGGCCCGCCTCCCGGTCACCGAGCCACAGGCCGCGCACGTCGTCGGCACCGGTGACCCGGACGAGCGCGAGATCGGGGAACGGCCAGGGGTCGCGCGGCGGTTCCCCGCCCGCGGGCCGGGGCACGACGACGGCGGCCGTCCCGGTGCCGCGGCGCTGCGCCCAGGCGCCGTCGGCGGTGCGCTCCTGCCAGGTCACGCTCAGGGCGCCGTCTCCTCGGCACACCGCGGCACCCCCCTTCCCCACGACATGGGCGCAGGTCAACAGCCAGCCGGGGGCGATGAAGAAGCCCGACCCCCAGTACGCGTCACGGTCCGTTGCATACCCGTCACCCGGTGCGCCGATGCGTGCGAGGGAGGGGCGCACCATCTCGTCGAAGGCGCTCATGCGGCGCCCGGCGCCGGGGAGCGCGGGGGTACGACGGCGGCGCCCGGTGACGCGGGATCCGCGCCGTCCGCCGCCGTGGCCGGCTCGGTCCAGGTCAGGGACACGGTGAGGGAGGACCGGCCGCCGCCCTCCGCGATGGCGCTCACTATCTTGCCGGACTGCGCCGTCAGTTCGATGCCGAAGCTGACGGAGACCTCGACGGGGGCCGGGGTGTCCAGACCGGCGCGCAGGGAGCGCACGACTCCCCCGACCGTGCCGGCCAGTCCCTCCGCCATGTCGATGACCCGGCCGCCGAGCCCGGTGTCCCAGTAGCCGTCCTCGTCCAGTTCCGCCTCACCGGCCGCGCCGATCCTGGCCCAGACGACGGTCCCGTCGTCCAGGCGTATCCGCTCGACTCCTCCAGCCATGACGCCCCCGTTCGCTGATGGACGAGAAGGCTAACTCCGGGGAAGGGAGAGGGGGAGGGGAAGACGAGCGCCGGTGAACGATACGGCCGATGATCGCCCCTGGGGGCGCGGAAGTGGCCGTGCGCGTACGCTTGCGCGCCCGGCCGCCGCGTCCTCCTCCGGCCGCCCTGCCCTTCCGGCCTTACTCGTCGTCCTCGTCGTCGAGCCGGGCGAGCCAGGTGGCCAGCCGTTCCACGGGCACCTCGAAGTCCGGGTTCAGGTCCACGAACGTGCGCAACTGCTCGGCGAGCCACTCGAAGGTGACCTCTTCCTCGCCACGCCGCTTCTCCAGCTCCTCGATACCGCGGTCGGTGAAATACATAGGGGCTACGTCTCCTGCGCACACATCCAGCCGGCAACTCTCCCCACCAGCGTATGCCGCCGCCGGGCCGGCCCCGCCGCGGGCGTCGGCCCGCCTGTGCCTCCGCGCCTCCCCCGCGCCTCCCCCGCGCCTCCCCCGCGCCTCCTCCGCGCCTCCTCCGCGTCTCCATCCGTACCTCCTCCCTCCCTCCTCCGCGCCCCCTCCGTGCCTCCTCCCCGTCGGCTCGCCAGCGCTTCGCCGTCGCTCTCCGCGCCGGCGCAGCCTCCTCCCGTGCGACCGCCCGCGCCGCATGTGCCGGGCGCGGGGTCGCGCACCCACTCGAATGGGTGTCTTGACTTGGACGGGCCGCGATATATCGTGTTTGGCAGAGGACGCGATATGGCGCGTCGCGACCGCGCAGACCGAGGAGGCCCCATGTCCGAGTGGTCCGTCACCGAACCCGGGAAGCTGGCCTTCGACGGCCCCGTGCGCGAACTCCACGTCCGCGTCGTGAACGGCACGGTGAACGTCGTGGGCACGGAGGACGACTCGGCGCGGCTGGAGGTCTCGGCTCTGGAAGGGCCGCCCTTGCTGGTCACCCGCAAAGGCGCCGCACTGACCGTCGGCTATGAGGACCTGCCGTGGAAGGGCTTCCTCAAGTGGCTCGAACGCAAGGGGCGGCACCGCAGCGCGGTGGTCTCCCTGGCGGTCCCGGCCGGCACGCGCGTGGAGGTGGGCGTGGTGGGCGCCGCCGCGGTCGTGTCAGGCATCCGCGGCTCCGCGGGGATCAGAGGGGTGACCGGCGACACCACCCTGGTCGGCGTCTCGGGCCCGGTCCGCGCGGAGACCGTGTCGGGCAGCCTGGAGGCCCAGGCGGTCACCGGGGACCTGCGGTTCCACTCGGTCTCCGGGGACCTCACCGTGGTCGAGGGCTCGGGCCCCTCCGTGCGCGCCGACACCGTCAGCGGCTCGGTGATCGTCGACCTGGACCCGGACGGCCCCACGGACATCGCCGTGACCAGCGTCTCCGGCGAGATCGCCATCCGCCTGCCGCACCCGGCGGACGCCGACGTGGAGGCGAACACCGCGAGCGGCGTGATCTCGAACGCCTTCGAGGGGCTGCGGATGCACGGCCAGTGGGGCGCGCACAAGATCACCGGCCGGCTCGGCGCGGGCACGGGCAGACTGCGCGCCACCACGGTCTCCGGCTCGATAGCCCTGCTGCGCCGCCCTCCCCGGGACGAGGAGGAGAACACCAGCCCCTCGCGACCGCCGGAGTCCGACACCACCACCGTCACGGTCACGGTCGTCGATCCGGACCCGGACACCCGCACGGACACCGGCACGACGGCCCCCGACGCCCCCGCCGCACCGGACACCCGCACCCCACCGGAAGCTCGCACCGCACCTGACGCCCGAACGGCACCCCACCCGGCCGGTTCCTCCGCGGCCGCCCCGGGGGACAATTCCGTCTCCGGCCAGGACGCCGCCGCCACCGGCGCCCCGGCCGACGGCACGACCGACAAGAAGGTGCTCTGACATGCCTCCCGTCTTCGCCCACGGCCGCCTCCGCCTGTATCTGCTCAAGCTGCTCGACGAGGCCCCGCGCCACGGCTACGAGGTGATCAGGCTTCTGGAGGAACGCTTCCAGGGCCTCTACGCCCCCTCGGCGGGCACGGTCTACCCCCGCCTGGCCAAACTGGAGGCGGAGGGCCTGGTCCGGCACACCACCGAGGGCGGCCGCAAGGTGTACGCCATCACGGACACGGGCCGCGCCGAACTGGCCGACCGCAGCGGTGAACTGGCCGACCTGGAGCTGGAGATCCGCGAGTCGGTCGCGGAACTCGCCGCCGAGATGAGGGCCGACGTGCGGGGCGCGGCCGGCGACCTGCGCCGCGAGATGCGCGCCGCCGCGTCCGAGGCCCGCCGCACACGGACGTCCGGGGGCGACTTCCTCCACGGGGAGTACGGCGAGCCGGGCGACAAGGAGGCGTGGAAGTCCGCCAAGGAGGAGCTGCGCCGGGTCAAGCAGGAGTGGAAGGAGCAGACGAGGCGCGCCAAGGACGAGAGCCGCCGGGCCCGCGAGGAGGCCCAGCGCGCCCGCCGCCAGGCACAGGAGGCACAGGAGCAGGTCCAGCGCATCGCCCGGCGCGTCCAGGAACGCTTCCAGAACAACTTCGCACGCGGCGACTGGCCGAGCGGCCTCCGCGAGGGCCTGTCCGAACTGGCGAAGGAATTCGGGGAGTTCGGAAAGGACTTCGGCAAGGACAGGGGCAGGGACCCGGGCCAGGACGACGGCAGGGGTCGAGACGGGGATCCGGAGAAGGGCCCGGGTAAGGACCCGGGCAAGGACCCGGGCCAGGATTTCACCAGGGACTGGGGCATGGACCTGGGCATGGACTGGGTCAAGGACTTCGGCAAGGACTTCGGGAAGGATTGGGGCTTCACCCGCACCCCTGAGGAGCCGGCCCATCCCACCCCGCCGGCGGAGCCGCACTACACGTCACCCCCGGAGGAGTTCCCCGCCGCGTACGAACCGTCCTGGGCTCACGAGGCCCCCACCGGAGACCCGGCCCGCGACCTGGACCGCCTCCTGGACCGCTTCCGCGACGACATCCGCGACGCCGCCCGGGACAACGGCATCACCCCGTCCCAACTCCAGCAGACCCGCCACCACCTCACCAAGGCGGCGGCCCACATCGCCGCGATCCTCCAGGTCCGCAGGCCCTGACCCGACTCCCCGGGGGCGGCGGCAAAGCCCGCAAGGCCACTCCCCGCCCCCGAGCCGGACACCGCCGGCCTTGCAGCCAACCTGGCCGGAGGACTCACCCACCAGCCGAGCGAGCCACGGACGCCCCCACCGAACTCGGCCGACCGAGCCGAGAAGGCCCGCTTTCCAGCCAGCCGAATCGGGCAGGTGGGTGGACGGAGCCGGCCCCAGCCCCCCGGTTACTTCTCAGTCGCCCCAGTCACAGGGGCAGGCGGGCACACCCTCGACACCCCCTCGAACGTCACCCCGAAGTCGGCCAGCACCTCCCCCGCCACCCCCGGCAGAGCCGTGAGTGCCAGCAACAGATGCTCGCCCCCGATGAACCGCTCCTTCCGCCCGAGCGCCACCCGCAACGCCCGCTCCAGCACATCCTTGGCCCCCCGGCCGAACCCGGGGCGGCGTCCACCCCACCGCTCCGGACGCCCCGGGTCCCCGGCCATCGCCCCGACCCCGTGCACCTCCTCCACCCGAGCCACGACCTCCCCCACATCGATCCCCAGCCCCGCGAGCGCGTCCGCCTCGGCCCGGGTCAGCCCCGCCCGCCGCCGTGCCTCCCCCACGGCCTCCCGCACCGCGTCCCGCGACTCCGCGAGTCCCAGGGCGGACAGCGCGAACGAGGCCCGGCTGCCCTCACTGTCGAGCAGCGCCAGCAGCAGATGCTCGGCGTCCACGGTCCGCGCCCCGCCGCTGCGCGCCTGCGCGACCGCTCCCTCGACCACCGCCCGCGCGTCCTTGGTGAACCGCTCGAACATCAACGCCTCCCGTACTTCTTGTGCACGGCCTGCCTGCTGACACCCAGCTCCGCGGCGATCTCCTGCCACGACCAGCCCTGATTGCGCGCGCTGCGCACCTGTACCGCCTCCAGTCGCTCCAGCAGCCGGCGCAGCGCGGCCACGGCGCGCAGCCCGACCCGTGGATCCCGGTCACCGGCACGCTCGGCGAGATCGGTTGCCTCACTCATGCTGTCAATGTAGGTTGACAAGCCCCGCCCGTCAACCAAAGTTGACGGGCGGACCACACGAAAGGCGGGCCCGGCACCCCGGACCCGCCTCCGCTCCGATGCCCGTCCGGGCGTCAGGAGTTGGTCAGCACGATCTTCCCGAACTGCTCCCCGGACGCCAGCCGCTCGAACCCCTCACGTGCCCGGTCCAGCGGAAGCTCCTCGTCGATGACGGGCCGCACCCCGGTCGCGGCGCAGAAGGAGAGCAGGTCCTCCAGCTCGTCCTTGGTGCCCATCGTGGAGCCGACGACCTTGAGCTCCAGGAAGAAGATCCGGGTCAGCTCGGCATGCGAGGGCCGGTCCCCGCTGGTGGCCCCGGAGATGACGAGCGTGCCGCCGGGCCGCAGCGACTTCACCGAGTGGGACCAGGTCGCGGCGCCCACGGTCTCGATGACGGCGTCCACCCGCTGGGGCAGCCGGGCCCCCGGCTCCACCGCCTCCACGGCACCGAGCTCCACGGCCCGCTTCCGCTTCGCCTCGTCCCGGCTGGTCGCGAAGACCCGCAGCCCGGCCGCCTTGCCGAGCACGATCGCGGCCGTGGCGACACCACCGCCCGCTCCCTGCACGAGGACCGAGTCCCCGGGCCGTACCCCGGCGTTGGTGAACAGCATCCGGTACGCCGTCAGCCAGGCCGTCGGCAGGCAGGCGGCCTCGGCGAAGGACAGCTCCCTCGGCTTGGGCAGCACGTTCCAGGTCGGTACGGCGACCTGTTCGGCGAACGTGCCCTGGTAACGCTCGGTGAGGATGGAGCGCGGCTCGTCGGGGCCGACGCCGTGGCCGCTCTGGCCGATGACGGAGTGCAGGACGACCTCGTTGCCGTCCGCGTCGACACCGGCGGCATCGCAGCCGAGGATCATCGGCAGCCGGCCCTCCGGGAGGCCGACGCCCCGCAGGGACCAGAGGTCATGGTGGTTGAGGGAGGCGGCGCGCACGGTGACGGTGCTCCAGCCGGGACGGGCCTCGGGAGCCGGACGCTCCCCCAACTCGAGGCCGCTGAGCGGCTGGTCGCGGTCGATTCGGGCGGCGTAGACAGCGAACATGCAGCCGACGATAGGGGCGCGACGCACCGGGCGGAACCAGGCCCCCCTGTGACACATGCCCTCTTGCGCAACGGCACCCATGCGGCGCAGGACCCCGCCCTCGCCTCACCGCCGGCACCTTCGCACCGCCGCTCCCACCACCGAACGAGGCCCCCCAAGCCCGTAAGCGACCAAGCCTGCAAGCCCCCGGACAACGCTCCAGTCCCCGACCCGTGAAGAAGAACGGCCCCACCCATCAGGGCGGGGCCGCTCAGCTCGACGTCAGGCCGGCGTCAGGCCGGCATCACCGCGATGTCACCGACGGGCGACGCCCTCCGCGCGTGCGGCGGCCGCGACCGCCGCGGTGACGGCGGGAGCGACCCGCTCGTCGAACGGCGACGGGATCACGTAGTCGGCGGCGAGGTCGTCGCCGACCACCGAGGCCAGCGCCTCGGCCGCGGCGATCTTCATTCCCTCCGTGATCCGCGTGGCCCGCACCTGGAGCGCGCCGGCGAAGATGCCGGGGAAGGCCAGCACGTTGTTGATCTGGTTGGGGAAGTCCGAGCGCCCGGTGGCGACGACGGCCGCGTACTTGTGCGCGACGTCGGGGTGCACCTCGGGGTTCGGGTTGGCCATCGCGAAGACGAAGGCGCCCTCGGCCATGGAGGCCACGGCCTCCTCCGGAACCGTACCGCCGGAGACGCCGATGAAGACGTCCGCACCCGCCAGGGCGTGCTCCAGCGAGCCGGTGAGCCCGGCCTTGTTGGTGAATCCGGCCAGCTCGCGCTTGACCGGCGTCAGGTCCTCCCGGTCGGCCGACACCACGCCCTTGCGGTCCGTCACCGCCACGTCCCCGATGCCGGCCTCGACCAGCATCTTCGCGATGGCGACACCGGCCGCGCCGGCGCCCGAGATGACGGCCCGCAGCTGCCCGATCTCGCGTCCGCTCAGCCGCGCCGCGTTGCGCAGCGCCGCGAGCGTCACGACGGCCGTGCCGTGCTGGTCGTCGTGGAAGACCGGGATGTCCAGGCGCTCCTGGAGCCGGCGCTCGATCTCGAAGCACCGGGGGGCCGAGATGTCCTCCAGGTTCACTCCGCCGAACGAGGGAGCGAGCCGGACGACGGTCTCCACGATGTCGTCGACGTCGGTGCAGTCGAGGGCGATCGGGACCGCGTCCACGCCGCCGAACTGCTTGAACAGGATGGCCTTGCCCTCCATCACGGGGAGGGAAGCCTGGGGACCGATGTCCCCGAGCCCGAGCACGGCCGTGCCGTCGGTGACGACGGCGACCACATTGGATTTCCACGTGTAGTCGTTGACCAGCTCGGGCTGTTCCGCGATCGCGGTGCACACGCGCGCGACGCCGGGCGTGTACGCGAGGGAAAGGTCGTCCTTGTCGCGAACCGGCACGGTGGCCTGCACGGCCATCTTGCCGCCGCGGTGCAGCGCGAACGCGGGATCGAAGGAATCGAGGGGCTCAACCCCGCCGTCCTGGTCCGTTGTGTCGTCGCTGCGAGGATTGACGATCTCCGCTGCCACTTTGTCTTACCCCTTAGGTATGCATGGTTTGAGGGTCGACCACTCCTGGTGAGGGGTGGGCGGGCACCGCGTACGGCCCGATTGCTGATACGTACGAGGCCATACGCGACGGGCGCGCCGCACACGCGCCCTGAGCCCCGGATGAGGGGTGTAAAGAACCTTCTTACCGGACGGACGGCGCCCGCGACGAGTCCAATAGGTCCAAGGTCACATCCCGGAACGGGCGGACGACGCGGAGATGACGCGCGGACGGCGGACCAAAATGGCCTGAAATCCCGCAGGCCGGCACGAGAGCCGAGCGACCACATGGTGAGACGCGCTGAAGATTCTCCGGCCGGAGGGTCGCATTACCGCAGATGATCCTGCGGCTATGGACCAGGCTTGTCCCGGCCTGATGCGGTTCGGGGGTCACCCGTTATCCGATTTTGACATAGCGACTCCCCTGAATGGCGTAGTCCGAATGGCAAGATGCCGTAAACCCACGAGGTCGCGACACCCGAAGGTGTGTGTTTCCGTCGACCCATCGGCAACTCTTCCCATCCGCCGGAGGAACCACGATGACCGCAAGCTCCACCCGTCGTACCACCGCCGCGCGCTCCCGTCTTGCCGCGGTCGGTGCGATCGCGGTCGCAGGCGCCCTGCTGCTCACCGGCTGCGGTGACCAGACCAAGGACAAGAACAAGGACTCCGGCAGCGCGTCCGCCAACAGTGCCCCGCTCGCCGACAAGCTCCCGCAGGACATCCGGGGCAAGGGCAAGATCCGGGTCGGGTCGGACATCGCGTACGCCCCGGTGGAGTACAAGGACTCCGCCGGCAAGGTGGTCGGCCTGGACCCGGATCTGGCGGAGGCCCTGGGCAAGCAGCTCGGGGTGACGTTCGAGTTCCAGAACGGCACCTTCGACGCCCTGCTCACCGGTCTGCGCTCGGACCGGTACGACATCGCGATGTCGGCGATGACGGACAACAAGAACCGTCAGGAGGGCGTCGACCCCGACACCGGCAAGCACGTCGGCGAGGGCGTCGACTTCGTCGACTACCTGACCGCCGGTGTCTCCATATACACGCGCAAGGGAGACACCGAGGGCATAAAGACCTGGGACGACCTGTGCGGCAAGAAGGTCGCCGTACAGCGCGGCACCACCTCGGACGACCTGGCCAAGCAGCAGGCCAAGAAGTGTCCGAAGGGCAAGAAGCTCTCCATCGAGGCGTTCGACGACAACCAGCAGGCGCAGACCCGGCTGCGCTCGGGCGGCGTGGACGCCGTGTCCGCCGACTTCCCCGTGGCCGCGTACGCCGTGAAGACCTCCGGCGGCGGCAAGGACTTCGAGCTGGTCGGCGACCAGGTCGAGGCGGCCCCGTACGGCATCGCGGTGGCCAAGAACGAGACCCAGCTGCGGGACGCCCTCAAGGCGGCGATGGACGCGCTCATCAGGAACGGCGAGTACCAGAAGATCCTCGAGAAGTGGGGCGCCCAGGACGGCGCCGTCAAGCAGGCCGTCATCAACGGCGGCAAGTGACCCGCGACCGACAGCAGCGGCCACCGAGAGGCACTACCCGTGACTGACATCGACAAGACGGCGGGTCCGAAGGACACGCCCCCGGCCGGCGCCGAGGCCATCAAGGCCATCCCGGTGAGGCACTACGGACGGTACGTCACCGCCGTCATCGCGATCGCGGTCCTCGTCGCGATCATCAACGCGTTCGCCCAGGGCAAGATCAACTGGCACGCGATACCCGACTACTTCTTCGACGACCGGATCATGACCGGTGTCGGCAAGACCCTCCTGCTGACGGTCCTGTCGATGGCGATCGGCATCGTCGGCGGCATCCTCCTGGCGGTGATGCGGCTGTCGAAGAACCCGGTGACCTCGTCCATCGCCTGGTTCTACATCTGGTTCTTCCGCGGCACCCCGGTCCTGGTCCAGCTGTTCCTCTGGTTCAACCTGGGCCTGGTCTTCGAGTACATCAACCTGATGCCGATCTACAAGGACTACTGGTCGAGCTTCATGACGCCGCTGCTGACGGCGCTGCTCGGCCTGGGTCTGAACGAGGCGGCGTACATGGCCGAGATCTGCCGGGCCGGCCTGCTCGCGGTCGACGAGGGCCAGACCGAGGCGGCCCACGCGCTCGGCATGAGCCACGGCAAGACGCTGCGCCGGGTGGTCGTCCCCCAGGCGATGCGGGTGATCGTGCCGCCCACGGGCAACGAAGTGATCAACATGCTGAAGACGACCTCGCTCGTGGCGCAGGTCCAGTTCGCGGAACTCTTCCGCTACGCCCAGGACATCGGCCAGAACTCCGGCGCCCCGGTGGAGATGTACTTCCTCGCCGCGGCCTGGTACCTGATCATGACCTCGGTGCTGAGCGTGGGCCAGTACTACCTGGAGCGCTACTACGCCCGCGGCTCCAGCCGCACCCTCCCCCCGACCCCGTGGCAGAAGGTGAAGACGCATCTGACGACCTTCTCCAGCAGGAAGGTCACGGCATGACCGACAAGCTGAGCAAGACGCAGGACACGCGGCCGCGGGACGCGGTCCC
The DNA here is from genome assembly GCF_040636485.1 of Streptomyces sp. NPDC038707. Lineage (NCBI taxonomy): Bacteria > Bacillati > Actinomycetota > Actinomycetes > Kitasatosporales > Streptomycetaceae > Streptomyces > Streptomyces sp. NPDC038707. The sequence continues at coordinate 160,235 of NZ_JBEZUP010000013.1, read as the reverse complement.
GATGGTCAAGGCCGAGGGCGTGCACAAGTCCTTCGGCCAGGTCGAGGTGCTCAAGGGCATCGACCTGGAGGTGAGGCCCGGCGAGGTGTTCTGCCTCATCGGCCCCTCCGGCTCCGGCAAGTCGACGTTCCTGCGGTGCATCAACCACCTGGAGAAGATCAACGCCGGGCGGCTGTACGTCGACGGCGAGCTGGTCGGCTACCGCCAGCAGGGCGACAAGCTGTACGAGCTGCGGGACCGCGAGGTCGCCATGAAGCGCCGCGACATCGGCATGGTCTTCCAGCGCTTCAACCTGTTCCCGCACATGACGGCCGTGGAGAACGTCATGGAGGCGCCGGTCCAGGTGAAGGGCGTGAGCCGCGCCGAGGCCAGGGAACGCGCCCTGCAGCTGCTGGAGCGGGTGGGCCTGGCCGACCGGGCCGGGCACTACCCCTCGCAGCTCTCCGGCGGCCAGCAGCAGCGGGTGGCGATCGCCCGGGCGCTGGCGATGGAGCCGAAGCTGATGCTGTTCGACGAGCCGACCTCGGCCCTGGACCCCGAGCTGGTCGGTGACGTCCTCGACGTCATGCGGGACCTCGCCGAGTCGGGCATGACCATGGTCGTCGTCACCCACGAGATGGGCTTCGCCCGCGAGGTCGGCGACAGCCTGGTCTTCATGGACGGCGGTGTGGTGGTCGAATCCGGCCACCCCAGGGAGGTGCTGACCAACCCGCGGCACGAGCGGACGCAGTCGTTCCTGTCCAAGGTCCTCTGACCTGCGCGTGAGGGGCGGTACGGGCCACCCGTACCGCCCCTTCCGGCTGCCCGGCCTACTTCAGCGCGAGCAGCAGCGTGTCCGACGGCGAGCACCACACGGGCCGGGCCTCGGCGAACCCCTTCTCGCGCAGCACCCGCGCGTGCCACCGCGCCGACGGCATGTCCCCGTCCGCGTGCTCGCCGTAGATCGCGAAGCGGCGGGCGGTCGGCTCGGCGAGGACCGGGTCCTCCGCCGCCAGCTGCCACCAGTCCGCCCAGTCCAGGGCACCGTCCCGCTTGGCCTGTTCCATGCGGGCGTGCCGCCGGGCGCGCTCGGCGGCGTTGATCCGGGGCGTGGTCTCGTCGATCATGTGGTCCGCGTTCATGAAGACACCGCCGTCGCGGACCAGCTCCGCGACCTGACCGTAGAGGGCGGCGAGGGGTTCGGCGTGCAGCCAGTGCAGGGCCGTGGCGGTCAGAACGGCGTCGTACGAGTCGTACGGCAGCTTCGCCGGCCAGTCGGGGTCCTTGAGGTCGGCGGTGACGAGCCGGACGCGGTCGTCGCCGTCGAAGGTGCCGTGCGCGATGGCGAGCAGCGCCGGGTCCAGGTCGACGCCGGTGCTGGTGGCCCCGGGGAAGCGGCGGAGCAGCCGGGCGGTGATGCTGCCGGTGCCGCAGGCCAGGTCGAGCACGCGCGGTGCCGTGCCGACGAGCGCCTCGACCATGTCGAGCATGATGCCGAAGCGTTCCTCGCGGTCCGGCATGTACCACTCCTGCTGCCGGTCCCAGCTCTCCTGCCAGGCCGCCCAGTCGGTTCCGGTACTCGTCGCCATGAAACCCCCGACTCCCCTCGTCTCGCGTAATACCCTGGAAGCACGACCGGCTCTTACCCGACCGCAGACACGACCCTATGACGCCCGCGTAAGGACTACAAGTGGAACTGGCCTATTACTCGGATTACGCCGTTCGTCTCGTCAACAGCGAGGAGCCGGCCCGGGGCAAGGACACCCTGACCACGGTCGAGGCCGTCCGCGACCTCTTCGGCGTCAACGCGTCGGCCGCCCGCCGCGCCACGGACGCCGATGTGACCCGCTTCCGCTCGGTCCGGGCGCGGCTGCGCGCGGTGTTCGAGGCCGCCGACCAGGGCGACGAGACCCTGGCCGTGGACCTGCTGAACTCACTGCTGCTGGAGTTCCCGGTCAGCCCGCAGATCTCCGGGCACGACCACCGCGACGACGACGGCCGGCCGCTGTGGCACATGCACCTGGCCGACCACCCCTCCAACGCGACCGCCGGCTACGCGGCCATAGCGGCGATGGGCCTGGCCTTCCACCTCACCGAGTACGGCGTCGACCGCCTCGGCCTGTGCCAGGCGGCCCCGTGCCGCAACGCCTACCTGGACACGTCCACCAACCGCTCCCGCCGCTACTGCTCGGACCGCTGCGCCACCCGCGCCAACGTGGCCGCCTACCGGGCGCGCAAACGTCTGGAGGCCGACCGGTCCGGCAGCAGCGGCCGGGCCGCCGAGAGCGCCCAGCGCAGCAGCGTGAGCGGCGAACGCTGACCGGTTCCGGCCGGCCGGAACCGGAACAGCGCCTTGCCCAGGATCAGCTCCTCGGGCACCACCCCGTAGTCCGTGCTGTCCCCGCCCGCGTACGGGTTGTCCCCGAGCACCCACCAGCCGCCGTCGCGCCGCTCCACGGCCCGCTTGACCACCAGCAGGTCCTGCTGGAAGGGATGGCGCAGGACCACCACGTCGCCGGGGCGCACCACGCCCCCGTACCGCACCAGCAGCCGGTCCCCGTGGTGCAGCGTCGGCACCATCGACGGGCCGGTCACCTCCGCCAGCCCGAAGGGCGCCACTCCTCTCTCCCGCTCGGTCTCCTGCGACAGTTCCGGCATCCCCGGCACCTCCCCGGTCCGTTCCTCCACCAGTCTCAGTCTCACCCTGGACTTTTGTCCTAAGCCCTAGGGGGCAGCCGAGAAATCGCGTTCCTCAGGGAGTAATGTCGCACCTGAGAAGACGATCACGAGGAAGGAATGCTCCATGCTTTCCCGCCTGTTTGCCCCCAAGGTCAAGGTCAGCGCCCACTGCGACCTGCCCTGCGGCGTGTACGACCCGGCCCAGGCCCGCATCGAGGCGGAGTCGGTGAAGGCCGTCCAGGAGAAGATGGCCGGCAACGACGACCCCCACTTCCAGGCTCGCGCCACCGTCATCAAGGAGCAGCGCGCGGAGCTGGCGAAGCACCACGTCTCCGTCCTGTGGAGCGACTACTTCAAGGCCCCGCACTTCGAGAAGTACCCGGAGCTGCACCAGCTGGTCAACGACGCCCTGAAGGCCCTCTCGGCCGCCAAGGCGTCCACCGACCCGGCGACGGGCCAGAAGGCTCTGGACTACATCGAGCAGATCGCCAAGATCTTCTGGGAGACCAAGCAGGCCTGACCGCCTGATCGCCCGCTTTCCGGCCGCACCCGGTCCGCAGGCCCGCCCACCAAGGCGCGCCCGCGGACCGGGTGCGGTCTTTTCCGGCGGGGACGCGGACCGCGCTGTGGGAGGCTGGGCCGGTGACCGCACTGGAGGATCTGAGACGCTTGCGGCGCGTGCGCGACCGTATGGACCGGGAGTACGCCGAACCGCTCGACATGACGGAGCTGGCCCGGGACGCCCTGATGTCCCCGGGCCACTTCCAGCGCAGCTTCCGCAAGGCGTTCGGCGAGACCCCGTACGGCTATCTCATGACCCGCCGGATCGAGCGGGCCAAGACGCTGCTGCGCCGGGGCGACCTCACGGTGACCGAGGTGTGCCTCGCCGTCGGCTGCACCTCCCTCGGCTCGTTCAGTTCCCGCTTCACCGAGCTGGTCGGCGAGACGCCGAGCGCCTACCGCGCCCGTGACCACGAGGAGAGCGCCGCGATCCCGCCGTGCGTGGCCCGCCGGCTGACCCGGCCCCGCCGCCGCCCGTACTGAGGCGCTCGGCCCGGTGCGGATCTAGGGTGAGCCCATGGACGTGAAACTCGCGCAGTGTTTCCTCGCGGTGGACGACCATGACAAGGCCATCGCCTTCTACCGCGATGTGCTGGGCATGGAGGTCCGCAACGACGTGGGCTTCGAAGGGATGCGCTGGGTGACCGTGGGCTCCCCGCTCCAGCCGGACGTGGAGATCGTGCTGGAGCCGCCGGACGCGAGCCCGGACGCCTCGCCGGCCGACAAGCAGGCCCTCAACGAACTCCTCGCGAAGGGCCTGCTGCGCGGGGTCATCTTCACCACGCCCGACTGCGACGCGCTGTACGAGCGGGTGCGGGAGTCCGGCGCCGATGTGCTCCAGGAGCCGATGGACCAGCCGTACGGGGTCCGGGACTGCGCTTTCCGGGACCCGGCGGGCAACCAGCTCCGTTTCATCGAACGCCCGACGGCCTGACGGACCGCCGTCCGGTGGGCGCGGCCCGGTTCAGCCCCAGGGCTCCACGTCCACCACGGCCTCGGCCGGCAGGGGCCCGTACAGGTGCGGGAACTCCTCCCCGCCCGGCTCGGCGGACTCGTACCTCACCGGCGCCCCGGTCCGGGCCGGGTCCACGACCAGGACGACCAGTTCGTCCGGGCCGTCGTAGCCGCCGTAGAGGAACTCGGCGATGCGCGGAAGCTGCTCCCGGCTGGAGAAGTGGATGAAGCCCTCCTCCTGGAGGGTGCGGCCCCGGGTGGACAGCTCGTAGGCACCGCGCTCACGCGCCGCCTCCCACAGGGAGCGTTCGGTGAGGTGCAGGATGTACGGCAGTTTCGGCATCCGCCCACGCTACGGCGTCCAGGGGCCGCCAACCGACCCGATTACGGCGTTCCCGGCCCCTCCGGCGCCCGGCCGCCGTCGTTCCGCACACCGGCGGACCGGCCCGGAGCGCGGGAGCGAGAAGGACCGGGGGCGGGTTCGGACGCGGGCTCGGTGGACCGGCCCGGCGCAGGAGAACGGCGGGTGCCGGGGGTGGCCGGCCGGTCGCCCTCCGGGCCGCCATAGGCCGCGCAGTCGGGGTTGCGGCACGGGCCGCGGCCCCAGACCGGCACCCAGGCGCCCAGTGTCTTGTGCCGCTTGACGACCGCTTCCACGCGCTGTCCGCAGACCGGACAGACGGGTTCCTCGCTGCCCATGCCCTCAGGGTAGGCGGCCTCCTCGCATCCCGCCGCCCAGGCCGGGGCGGGAAGCGGAGGCCCCGCACACTGTGGGGGTGTGCGGGGCCCCTGACCGGAGTCTCCTTCGGCCGTGCGGGGTCAGGAGCCGCACGGACCCGGAGCCTCCGGGTTCTCCTCGGTCGCCGGCCGCCGGCGCTCAGCTGCTGCGCCGGGTGACGAACTCGGCGAGCGCCAGCAGACCGCCCGCCGCCTCCGGTTCGGGGACCGCGCGGGCCAGTTCCTGCATGGCCCGGGCCATCCGGTCGGCCGCCTCGGCCTGCGCCCAGTCCCGGCCGCCGGCCCGCTCCACCGCCAGTGCCGTACGCGCGATCTCCCCGGTCTCCGCCTCCTCGCCGAGGTACGGCTTGCCGTACAGCGCGGCCAGCTCGGACGCCGCCGGGGCGCCGGAGGTGAGCGCCGCCACCACCGGCAGAGACTTCTTGCGGGCGGCGAGATCCGCGCCGGCCGGCTTGCCGGTGTGCCGCGGGTCCCCCCATATACCGATCACGTCGTCGATCAGCTGGAAGGCGAGCCCGGCCTGGCGGCCGAAGCCGTCCAGCGCGGCCACCTCCTCCGCACCGGCTCCCGCGTACAGCGCGCCCAGCGCGCACGCGCAGCCCAGCAGTGCGCCGGTCTTGGCCTCGGCCATGGCGAGCACCTCGTCCAGCGTCACCGCGTCCGGAGCGCGCTGCTCCAGGGCGGTGTCCGCGTGCTGCCCCTCGCACAGCTCCACCACACAGGCCGCGAGCCGGGCCGCGGCCGGGACGGATGCGGGGTGCGGGTCCTCTGCGAGCAGCCGCAGGGCCAGCGCCTGGAGGGCGTCCCCGGCGAGGATCGCGTCGGTGTCCCCGAACACGGTCCAGGCCGTCGGCCGGTGCCGGCGGGTGGTGTCCCGGTCCATCACGTCGTCGTGCAACAGCGTGAAGTTGTGGACCAGTTCGACCGCCGCCGCGGCCCGGACCGCCGCCGCCCGGGCGGCCGGACCGCCGAGCGCGGCGGCCGCCGCCAGCACGAGCGCCGGCCGGATCGCCTTGCCCGCGTTGCCCGCCGCCGGTGTGCCGTCGGCGTGCTGCCAGCCGAAGTGGTAGAGCCCGATCCGGCGCATGGCACCGGGCAGCGACTCCACGGCCGCGCGCAGCTCCGGGTAGACCAGGGTCCTGGTGCGCTCCAGTTGCGCCAGGGCCTCCTGCCCGTCGAGCGGACCGGTGGCGGCCCCGGTGGTCTCCCGGGCCTCCCCCGCCGTGCCGGCGTACGGCACAGCGGGGGAACGCTCGTCGGTCTCCGTCATGTACTCGGCCATGCCTCCCCCTCGCCAGGTCCGCGCGAGCCGATGTCCCCCGGCCGCCCGGACGCGTTCCCCGAGGGCCTACCCGTCCCGGCGGCCGGGGACACGGCCACTACGTGCGGAAACGTCACCTCCACCGGCCGATCTCGACGTTCTCCAGAACACCGAGCGCGTCCGGCACCAGCACGGCGGCCGAGTAGTAGGCCGTCACCAGGTATTTGATGATGGCCTGCTCGTTGATCCCCATGAACCGGACGGACAGGCTCGGCTCGATCTCGTCCGGGATGCCGGACTGCCGCAGACCGATCACGCCCTGCTCGGACTCGCCGGTACGCATGGCGATGATGGAGGTCGTGCGGGCCTCGCTGACCGGGATCTTGTTGCACGGGTAGATCGGGACCCCGCGCCAGGTGGGGATGCGGTTGCCGCCGATGTCGATGGTCTCCGGGACCAGGCCCCGCTTGTTCAGCTCGCGGCCGAACGCGGCGATCGCGCGCGGGTGGGCCAGGAACAGCTTGGTGCCCCGGCGGCGGCTGAGCAGCTCGTCCATGTCGTCCGGGCTCGGCACCCCGTCGTGCGGCTGGATCCGCTGGTCGTACTCGCAGTTGCTGAGCAGGCCGAACTCGGGGTTGTTGACCAGTTCGTGCTCCTGGCGCTCCTTCAGCGCCTCGACCGTGAGCCTGAGTTGCTGCTCGGTCTGGTTCATCGGCTGGTTGTAGAGGTCGGCCACGCGCGAGTGGATGCGCAGGACGGTCTGGGCGATGCTCAGTTCGTACTCGCGCGGTCGCGGTTCGTAGTCCACGAAGGTGTGCGGGATGTCGGGCTCGCCGGAGTGGCCGGCCGCCAGCTCGACCGCCTTCTCGCCGTACTTGTTGGTCCGCTGCCGGGGGATCGAGCGCAGCCGCTCGAGGTGGGCGCGTAGCGAGTCGGCACGCTCGGCGACCTGCTGGAAGTCCTGGCGGCTGAGGACCAGCACCGTGGTCGCGGTGTCCGCGCGGACGGTGTACTCCCAGATCGCCTCCGGGTCGAGCAGCGCCTGGTCGCCGAAGTAGGCGCCGTCGGCGAGGACTCCGAGGACGGCGTCGTCTCCGTAGGGTCCCGTGCCGATCTTCTCCACCCGGCCGTGGGCCAGCAGGTACACCTCGTCGGTCCGGTGGCCGAAGTCGGCGATGACCTCGCCGGGCGCGATCTCGCGCTGGCGGCAGCGCCGGGCCAGTTCGGTCAGCACGTCCTCGTCCTCGTACGACCGCAGGGCCGGCAGTTCGCCCAGTTCGTTCGGGATGACCTCCACCTGGTCCCCGGTCTTCACAAAGGTGATGCGGCCGTCGCCGACGGCGTAGGTCAGCCGTCGGTTCACCCGGTAGGTGCCGCCCTGGACGTCGACCCAGGGAAGCGTGCGCAGCAGCCAGCGGGAGCTGATCTCCTGCATCTGCGGAACGGACTTGGTGGTGGTGGCCAGATTGCGCGCCGCCGCCGTCCCGAGGGACTGCTGCGGCCTGTTCTGATCGGTACGGACCTCTTCGCCTACCGACATAAGGAATTGCCCTCCCATGTATGCCCGGTGCCGCAGTGCACCGGGCACCGGTCTCACGTCCGAGCCTCCCAGCACCGACCGTGTCCGCGCCATTACCCGAAAGAGCGGGAATGGATCATCGGATTACTGGGCACGAAGAAGGATTTCGTCCAGGTCCGCACGGCAGCCGCCGGCTGTCCGGATCGGCTCGCACACCGTACGAACGATGTGTTCCGGGACGTCCGGTTTCGGTAGAAGCAGGCAGGACATCCGGCCGCGCTCACGGCCGGACGGGCACGGCACGAAGGAGTCGGGCATGGCCCCACCCATGTCGGCGAGCGAGTTCCTGGAGGCGCTGCGCGCCGAGGGCGTCACAGTCGTCGAGGTCGGCGACTGGCAGGACCACAACCGCAATCACAAGGGTCCCTGGGGACCCGTCCACGGCGTGATGATCCATCACACCGTGACCCGGGGCAGCGAGCGGACGGTGGACCTGTGCCGCGACGGCCACCCGGATCTGCCGGGCCCTCTGTGCCACGGCGTGATCACCAAGGACGGCAGGGTCCATCTGGTCGGCTACGGCCGCACCAACCACGCCGGGCTCGGCGACGACGAGGTGCTGCGGGCGGTGATCGCGGAGAAAGGGCTGCCGCCGGACAACGAGGCGAACACCGACGGCAACCGGCACTTCTACGGCTTCGAGTGCGAGAACCTCGGCGACGGGGAGGACCCCTGGCCGGACGAGCAGGTGGAGGCGGCGGTCCGGGCCGCCGCGGCCCTGTGCCGCCGGCACGGCTGGACGGAGCGGTCGGTCATCGGCCACCTGGAGTGGCAGCCGGGAAAGGTGGACCCACGGGGGGTCTCGATGCGTTCCCTGCGGGAGCGGGTGCGGGACCGGCTGAAGGAGTAGCCGCACCGGCGGCCGTGGCCGCACCGGCCGTCCCGCCGCGGGCGACAATGGAGCCGTGACCCGCACCGACCCGCTCGCCCCGCGCCTCCCCTCGCCCCTCCAGGAGGTGCGGGACCCCCGGTTCGAGCGCCGCGGGCTCCGGCTGCTGCTCAAGCGGGACGACCTCATCCACCCCCGCCTCGTCGGCAACAAGTGGCGCAAGCTGGTGCCGAACATCGCGGCGGCCGGCGGCCGGCCCCTGGTCACCTTCGGCGGGGCCTACTCCAACCACCTGCGGGCCACCGCCGCCGCGGGCCGGCTGCTGGGGCTGACCACCACGGGAGTGGTCCGCGGCCAGGAGCTGGCCGGCCGGCCGCTCAACCCGTCCCTGGCCCGGTGCGCGGCCGACGGCATGCGGCTGCACTTCGTCGACAGGTCGACGTACCGCCGCAAGACCGAGCCGGCGACCCTGGCCGGGATCCTGGGCGCGGCCGGCGCCGAAGGCGCGTACGTCGTCCCCGAAGGGGGAAGCAACGCCGAGGCGGTGCGGGGCTGCCGGGCGCTGGGCGCGGAACTACGCGGCCGGGCCGGGGTGGTCGCGGTCGCCTGCGGCACCGGCGGCACCCTCGCCGGGCTCGCCGCCGGACTGGGGGCGGACGGGCGCGCACTCGGCATACCGGTCCTGAAGGGCGGCTTCCTGGAGGCCGAAGTGCAGGCCTTGCAGGAACGTGCCTTCGGCTCCCGTACCGGCGCCTGGTCCCTGGACGACCGCTTCCACTTCGGCGGATACGCCCGGACGACCGCCGAACTGGAGGCGTTCGCACGTGACTTCGAGCAGCGCCACGGGCTGCCGGTGGAACGTCTCTATGTCGCCAAGTTGCTGTACGGACTTGTCGCCCTCGCGGAAGAGGGCGCCTTCGCGCGCGGGAGCGCGGTCGCCGCCGTCGTCACCGGGCGGCCGTTCCCGGAGCCCCCGGCCGCCCCGGAGGGCTAACCGGCCTCCCTGAAGGCCGCCGCCTCCTCCAGGTCCAGGCGCCTGAGCAGGGCGCGCAGCATCTCGTCGTCGATGTAGCGGCGGTCGCGGAGCCTGACGAAGACCTCGCGTTCGGCGCTGATCATCTCCCGGGACAGCCGGCGGTAGGTGTCGTCCACGGACTCGCCCGTGACCGGATTGACCTGGCCGAGCCGCTCCCAGACGGCGTTGCGGCGGCGCTCCAGGACGGTGCGCAGCCGGTCGACGAGCGGCGGCGGCAGGGTGTTGCGCTCGTCGGTGAGCAGGTCGTCGAGCCGGGCCTCGGCGGCCCGGGATGCCTGTGCCTGGGCGTTGGCCTCGGCGAGGGTCTCGGCCTGCCGGTCGCGGCCGGGGAACCGCAGCAGCCGGATCAGCGGCGGCAGCGTCACGCCCTGCACGACGAGCGTGCCGATGACGGTAGTGAAGGTCAGGAAGAGGATCAGGTTGCGCGGGCCGTCGGCCATGGTCGACGGGATGGCGAAGGCGATGGCCAGGGAGACGACCCCGCGCATGCCGGCCCAGGAGGTGACCATCGCGCCCCGCCAGGTGGGGTTCTCCTCGCGCGCGCGGATGCGTGCCGACAGCAGCCGGGGCAGGAAGGTGGCCGGATAGACCCAGACGAACCGGGCCACCACGACGACCAGGAAGACGGCGACCGCGTACCAGGCCGCGGCGGGGCCCTCGTACTCGCCGAGCCGCTTGAGGACGATCGGCAGTTGCAGACCGATCAGGGCGAACACCGCGGACTCCAGCACGAAGGCGACCATCTTCCACACCGCCTCCTCCTGGAGCCGGGTGGCGAAGTCGACCTCCCACGCGCGGTGGCCGAGGTAGAGGGCGACGACCACGACGGCGAGCACCCCGGAGGCGTGCGACTGCTCCGCGACCCCGTAGGCGACGAACGGGATCAGCAGCGACAGCGTGTTCTGCAGCAGCGGCTCGGTGAGACGGGTGCGCAGCCAGTGCAGGGGCACCATGAGGACCAGCCCGATCCCGACCCCGCCGACCGCGGCCAGCGCGAACTCGCCGATGCCGCCGGCCCAGCTGGCGCCCTCGCCGACGGCGGCCCCGAGCGCCACCTTGTAGGCGGTGATGGCGGTGGCGTCGTTCAGCAGGGACTCGCCCTGGAGGATGGTCGTGATCCGGGAGGGCAGGCCGACCCGGCGCGCGACCGCCGTGGCGGCCACCGCGTCCGGCGGGGCCACCACCGCGCCCAGCACCAGCGCGGCGGGCAGCGACAGCCCGGGGACGATCACGTACGCGGCCCAGCCGACGACGACGGTCGCGAAGAGGACGTAGCCGACCGAGAGCAGCGCCACCGGCCGCAGTTGCGCGCGCAGGTCCAGGTAGGAGCTGTCGGTCGCCGAGGTGTACAGCAGCGGGGGCAGCAGCAGCGGCAGGACCACGTGCGGGTCGAGGGTGTACGACGGCACGCCGGGGAGGTAGGAGACCGCGAGGCCCACGGCGACCAGCAGCAGCGGGGCCGGCGCGGGGGTGCGCCGGGCCGCCGCGGCCACCGCCGCACTGCCCGCCACCAGCAACAGCAGCGGCATCACGTCCAAGTTCCTCGCCCACCCTCGTCGTCCGCGCGGTCATCCGCACACCCGTCGTAATCTGGCAATCATGAAACAGTGCACGCACGCCGACGCGCTGCCGCACCCGGAACCGGCGCCGCTCGCCGAGACCTGCCCGGAGTGCCTGCGGGACGGCACTCACCCGGTGCAGCTGCGGCTGTGCCTCACCTGTGGTCATGTCGGCTGCTGCGACTCCTCGCCGGGGCGGCACGCGACGGAGCACCACGCGCGGACCGGTCATCCGGTGATGCGGACCTTCGAGCCCGGCGAGGACTGGCGGTGGTGCTTCGTCGACCACGTGCTCGTCTGACCCGCGTCCGTTCGACCCGGACTTCTCACCGGACCGCGTTCTCGTGTGACACTGCTTGTGGCGGCTTCCGCACGACGGTTCGAGCGTCTGACGTCTGGGTACGTCAATCCGGCGCGCGCTCTTCCCATTTGGGCCCGCCCACCCTCTAGACACGGAGCGTATCCGGAGCTTTACTGTGAGTGACGCCAGGGGGTTGGGGTCCCGGGGACAGGAACGTTCGGAGCGCGATAGCGTCACCGCTTGAACCACGTACGCGTTACCCCGGGGGGCGACCCTCGGCCCCGTAAAGCTTGTACCACCATGGAGGTGAGGGTGTCCCAGATCGCAGGCGAGCCCGCGGCGAACCAGGACTTCGTGGAAGTCCGGCTGCCGGCCGCGGGTGCCTACCTGTCGGTGCTGCGGACGGCCACGGCCGGTCTGGCGGCCCGCTTGGACTTCACCCTGGACGAAATCGAGGATCTGCGCATCGCCGTGGACGAGGCCTGCGCGATCCTGCTCCAGCAAGCCGTGCCCGGCTCGGTGCTCAGCTGTGTCTTCCGGCTGGTCGACGACTCGCTGGAAGTGACGGTGTCGGCGCCGACGACCGACGGCCACGCCCCTTCGCGGGACACCTTCGCCTGGACCGTGCTGTCGGCCCTGGCGGGCAAGGTCTCCTCCGCCGTGGACGAGGACAAGACGGTCTCGATCAGCCTCTACAAACAGCGTGGTGTCGGCCCCGGGCCGGCGTGAAGGAACGGGGACGGGCCGGTGCGGGACGAAGATCGCGGCACACGGGAGCTGCCGACCGGGGACGGGGGTCCCTCCTGGTCGGGTGACGCCGAGACCTCCGGGGCGGACCCCCGGGACGGTTCCCGGCGCATGGCGGACGGCATCGACGGCATCCCCGAGCAGGCCAGGCCGCACCCGGAGGACGACTCCGCGCGTGCCGCCGGTGACGACGCCGTACCGGGCGCGCCGCCGGCGTCGCACGACGGCGCCGCATCCGCCGTCCGCACGGGGGCCAGGGCTCGGGGAAGGGCTACGGGCGGGACGATGAGCGAGCACGAGCGATACGCCGAGGACGACGCGCCGGACACGGAGGCCGTCCAGGCCGCACAGCACGACGTCCAGGACCGCAGCGGGGCGCGGGCGATGTTCGTCGAGCTGCGCTCGCTGCCCGGGGGCAGTCCGCAGTACGCGGAGCTGCGCAACCAGCTCGTCCGTATGCATCTGCCGCTCGTGGAGCACCTGGCGCGCCGGTTCCGCAACCGCGGCGAGCCGCTGGACGACCTCACCCAGGTCGCCACGATCGGTCTGATCAAGTCCGTCGACCGGTTCGACCCCGAGCGCGGGGTGGAGTTCTCCACCTACGCCACCCCGACGGTCGTCGGCGAGATCAAGCGGCACTTCCGTGACAAGGGCTGGGCGGTCCGCGTGCCGCGCCGGCTCCAGGAACTGCGGCTCTCCCTGACCACCGCGACGGCCGAGCTGTCCCAGCTGCACGGCCGGTCGCCGACGGTCCACGAGCTGGCCGAGAAGCTGGCCATCTCGGAGGAGGAGGTCCTGGAGGGCCTGGAGTCGGCGAACGCGTACTCCACGCTGTCCCTGGACGTCCCCGACACGGACGACGAGTCGCCGGCGGTCGCCGACACCCTGGGCGCCGAGGACGAGGCGCTGGAGGGCGTGGAGTACCGCGAGTCCCTCAAACCGCTGCTGGAGGACCTGCCGCCGCGCGAGAAGCGGATCCTGCTGCTGCGCTTCTTCGGGAACATGACCCAGTCGCAGATCGCGCAGGAGGTCGGCATCTCCCAGATGCACGTCTCCCGGCTGCTGGCCCGCACCCTGGCCCAGCTGCGGGAGAAGCTCCTCGTGGAGGAGTGAGAGCGCCGCCGCCCGGCACGGTGAGCCTGGAGCGACGCCTCCGGCCGGCTCCGTGGGCCCTGCCCCGTACGCCGGCGTCCCCTACTCGGCCCGGCCGGGCCCCTTGATGCCGAGGGCCCGGGTGGTCTCGCCGTTGACGAGGAGCACCAGCGCGGCGATGGCGACCGCGGCGAGGACGATGCCCGCCGGGATGGCCATGCTGTCGGCCTGGACCAGGCTGTAGGCCACCGGGAGCGCCATGAGCTGGGTGATCACCGCGGGGCCCCGGCTCCAGCCGCGCCGCAGCAGCAGCCCGCGCGCGGCGAGCAGGGGCAGCAGCGCGAGGACGATCAGCGTGATGCCGAGGGTCACGGCCTGCTGGCGGTCGTCCGGTTCCCCGGTGACGCCGCGGACCAGCACCCACAGGCCGCCGGCCACCAGAGCGGCGCCCTCCAGCGCGGCCAGCACCGCCGCGTACGTCAGCCGGCGCGGGCGGGGTCCCTCGGGGGCGGCTGTCTCGGCGGTGGCGGGGGCGGGCTTCTGCTGACTGCTCACCCTTGAAGGGTAGCCGTAGCGCCCCGGTGGCGGCCGGGCACCCGGCGGGACGCGCCCGGCGGAACGTGTCCATGCTCACGCCCCCGCCTCTTACCGGATCCCTACCTCGGTCTGGGCCGGGTACCCCCCAGTAGGTACCCTGCCATGCATGCGTGCACTTCTCGTGGTCAATCCGGCGGCTACCACCACAAGCGCACGCAGACGTGATGTGCTCATCCACGCGCTGGCGAGCGAGATGAAGCTGGAGGCGGTCACCACCGAGTACCGCGGCCACGCCCGCGACCTCGGCCGGCAGGCGGCGGAGAGCGACGACATCGACCTGGTGGTGGCGCTCGGCGGCGACGGCACGGTGAACGAGGTCGTCAACGGCCTGCTGCACGCCGGCCCGGACCCGGAGCACCTGCCCGGTCTGGCCGTCGTCCCCGGTGGCTCCACGAACGTCTTCGCCCGGGCTCTGGGCCTGCCCAACGATCCCGTCGAGGCCACCGGCGCGCTGCTGGACGCGCTGCGCGACGGCACCGAGCGGATCGTCGGCCTCGGGCTGACGTCGGGCCCGCCGGGCAGCGAGGACGAGGCGGTGCCGCCCCGCTGGTTCACCTTCAACGCCGGGCTCGGCTTCGACGCGGGCGTGGTGGGCCGGGTCGAGCAGCAGCGCGAGCGCGGGAAGAAGTCGACCCACGCGCTGTACGTCCGGCAGGTGGTCCGGCAGTTCCTGGGCGAGCCGAACCGCCGGAACGGCACGATCACCCTGGAACGGCCCGGCGCGGACCCGGTCGAGGATCTCGTCGTCGCCATAGTCTCGAACACGTCCCCGTGGACGTATCTCGGCAACCGCCCCATGTACACCTCGCCCAAGGCGTCGTTCGACACGGGCATCGACGTACTGGGTCTCAGCCGCCTGTCGACGGCCGCGGTTGCCCGGTATGGCACCCAGTTGCTCACTTCGTCCCCCGAGCGCGGACCGCACGGCAAGCATGCGGTCTCCCTCCATGATCTGGATCAGTTCACCTTGCATTCGAAGGTGCCGCTGCCCCTCCAGATGGACGGTGACCACCTGGGGTTGCGTACGAGCGTGACGTTCACAGGCGTACGCCGTGCACTGCGTGTGATTGTGTGAGCGGAACGGGCAAAAGTCCTTTCACTCGAACGTTTAGGCCAGGATCCACCCCATGGAAGTACGGCTGTGACCTAGTCGACACCGAGGAATCAAAAAAAACTTTCCGGAAGGGGTTGTATCCGCCGCCGAGGTTTGCGAGTCTCTACGTGGCGATCGGGACGGCCCGCAACACCGGCCTCCACTGATCACCGGAACCCCTCTTCAAATCAAGGACCACGCCGGGTGTGAACTCGGCGGTCGGCCCTTCACTTGTTGGGGGATTCGTGAAAGCGTTCACATTCACAAGCAACCTGCACGTAATACCAAGGAGAGGTAGCAGCCATGGACTGGCGTCACAACGCCGTTTGCCGCGAGGAAGACCCCGAGCTCTTCTTCCCCATCGGCAACACCGGTCCTGCGCTGCTGCAGATCGAGGAAGCCAAGGCCGTCTGCCGTCGCTGCCCGGTGATCGAGCAGTGTCTGCAGTGGGCGCTCGAGTCCGGTCAGGACTCCGGCGTCTGGGGTGGTCTCAGCGAGGACGAGCGCCGCGCCATGAAGCGCCGCGCCGCCCGCAACCGGGCCCGTCAGGCCTCCGCCTGACACATCCACCCCTGCTGACAGCCTGAGCTTGGCGGCGCGCACAGCACGTACGCATCTCCCGCCCCCGAGCCGCAGCGCGCAGTTCCCCCGGAGCGCTTAGCGATACAAGCAGAGCAGCAACGAGCATCAGCCTCGGACCAATGGCGGTCCGGGGCTTTTTGCTGTGCCCGTACGCACCGCCCGCGGCGCCCTGGCGATGCGTTCTGCGAGGAACGCCTTGGCCGGCGAGGAAGTTGCCGCCGGCCTCGGCACCGCCGCGAAGAGGGTGCCTATTTCTGGGCCCGTACCGGGATGTCCAGGATCACCCGGGTCCCGCGCACGGCCGCCGGCACCATGTCGAAGGATCCGCCCAACTCGCCCTCCACCAGCGTTCGTACGATCTGCAGGCCGAGGTTGCCGGAGCGGTGCGGGTCGAAGTCCTCGGGCAGGCCGACGCCGTCGTCCTGGACGGTGACCAGCAGCCGGGCCTCCTTGGTGGTGCCCCCGCGCACCGCGGAGACCTCGACCGTGCCGGTGTCCCCCTCGCGGAAGCCGTGCTCCAGGGCGTTCTGCAGGATCTCGGTGAGGACCATGGACAGCGGAGTGGCCACCTCGGCGTCGAGTATGCCGAACCGTCCGGTGCGCCGGCCGGTGACCTTGCCCGGCGAGATCTCGGCGACCATGGCCAGCACCCGGTCCGCGATGTCGTCGAACTCGACCCGCTCGTCCAGGTTCTGGGACAGCGTCTCGTGCACGATGGCGATGGAGCCGACCCGGCGGACCGCCTCCTCCAGGGCCTCCCGGCCGCGCTCGGAGTCGATGCGCCGGGCCTGGAGCCGCAGCAGGGCCGCGACCGTCTGGAGGTTGTTCTTCACCCGGTGGTGGATCTCCCGGATGGTGGCGTCCTTCGTGATCAACTCGCGTTCGCGGCGCCTCAGTTCCGTGACGTCCCGGAGCAGCACCAGCGAACCGATGCGGGTTCCCTTGGGCTTGAGCGGGATGGCCCGGAACTGGATGACACCGTCGTTCGCCTCGATCTCGAACTCGCGCGGTGCCCAGCCACTGGCCACCTTGGCCAGCGCCTCGTCGACCGGTCCCCGGGTGGGGGCGAGTTCGGCGGTGGTCTGCCCGAGGTGCTGTCCGACCAGGTCGGAGGCGAGGCCCAGCCGGTGGTAGGCGGAGAGGGCGTTCGGGGAGGCGTACTGGACGATGCCGTCCGCGTCCAGCCGGATCAGGCCGTCGCCGACGCGCGGCGAGGCGTCCATGTCGACCTGCTGGCCGGGGAACGGGAAGGAGCCGGCGGCGATCATCTGCGCGAGGTCGGAGGCGCTCTGGAGATAGGTCAGCTCCAGACGGCTCGGGGTGCGCACGGTGAGCAGGTTGGTGTTCCGGGCGATCACGCCGAGGACGCGGCCCTCACGCCGTACCGGGATGGACTCGACCCGTACGGGGACCTCTTCGCGCCACTCCGGGTCGCCCTCGCGCACGATGCGGCCCTCGTCCAGCGCCGCGTCCAGCATCGGCCGCCGGCCGCGCGGGACCAGGTGGCCGACCATGTCGTCCTGGTACGAGGTCGGGCCGGTGTTGGGCCGCATCTGGGCGACCGAGACGTACCGGGTGCCGTCCCGGGTGGGGACCCAGAGCACCAGGTCGGCGAAGGAGAGGTCGGAGAGCAGCTGCCACTCCGAGACCAGCAGGTGGAGCCACTCGAGGTCGGAGTCGTCCAGGGCGGTGTGCTGGCGTACGAGTTCGTTCATGGAGGGCACGTGTGCGAGCGTACCCGGGGCCTGACGGTGGCCGAAAAAACACCCGCGGGCCGCGGCGCCTGGAAGGGACCCTCAACCCTCACCGGCACCGCAGCCCGGAGCATCAACGGCCGTGGGGTGTGCGGTCCCGGTCGGCCGAAGGTCGAGGAGCCGGGGCAGTCAGGGCAGAGAGCACCGGATCCTCGGTCCGCCTTCCTGTGCGGGGAAGACGGAGGCTTGTTGTTGTTCGATTCTGGACTAGACCACGTCATCGTGTCCATGGTGCGGAAACGTCCGCGCCGCGACAGGCGCCGGCCCGCGATGCCACGCAGCCTAGCCCGCCCGGGTCAGTCGTGGGGCCAGATGGCCATGGCAATTTCCGCGAGTGCTTCCAGTTCCTCCCGGCGTGCGCCGTCGCGGGCCTGCTGGGACATGCCCTGGATCACGGCGCCGGTGTGCCGGGCGAGGGCGGTGGCGTCGGTACCGGCCGGCAGCAGCCCGGCGGCGATGTCCGCCCGGACGCGGGCCTCGAAGGCGGCGATGTTGGCGTTGCGCCGCTCCCGCAGCAGCGCCTCGACCTCGGGGTTGGTGCAGTTGGTGGCGGCGTGGATGACCATGCAGCCGTGCGGATGGGCCGGGTCGGTGTAGACGGCGGCGGCCTCGCGGAGCAGACGTGCGACGGCCTCGCGGGCCGTGGGTTCCTCGGCGAGGGCGCGCTCGCCGAAGGCGCCGTGCGTGCCGTTGTAGACGCGGACGACCTCGTCGAAGAGGGACTGCTTGTCGCCGAAGGCCGCGTACAGACTGGGCGCGCCGATGCCCATCACGCGGGTGAGGTCGGAGACCGAGGTGGCCTCGTACCCGCGCTCCCAGAAGGCCATCAGCGCCTTTTCCAGCGCCGTGGCGCGGTCGAAGGAGCGCGGCCGGCCCCGCGTCCGGCCCGCGCCGCCGTTCTTCGTCCCCGTGTCCTGTCCCGTCGCCATACGGACCATTTTATAGCGACCCCTAGAAAATTGTCGGCGAGGTGGTGTACGGTCTTTCTGTAGCGACCGCTAGACAATTCTGGAGGGGCGGCCATGGGTGCGCTGACGGGGAAGACGGCACTGGTCACGGGCGCGAGCCGGGGCATCGGTCGGGGCATCGCCGAGCGGCTGGCGCGCGACGGTGCCCGCGTGGCGGTGCACTACGGCACCAATGAGCGGGCCGCCAAGGAGACGGTGGCCGCGATCGGGTCGGCGGGCGGCTCCGCGTTCGCGATCGGGGTGGAGCTGGGCACGCCCGGTGACGCCGAGCGGCTGTGGGCGGAGTTCGACCGGCACGCGGACGGGGTGGACATCCTGGTGAACAACGCGGGCATCGGCACGTCCGCGCCGATCGAGGAACTGAGCGAGGAGGAGTACGACCGGGTCTTCGCGGTAAATGTGAAGGCGCCGTTCCACCTGGTCCGGCACGGACTGGGGCGCCTGCGGGACGGCGGCCGGGTCATCAACATCTCCTCCGGGCTAGCCCGCACCGCGGTGATGCCGGACAAGGTGGCGTACGCGATGACGAAGGCCGCCCTGGACGTCTTCTCCCGCGACCTGTCCAAGCTGCTGGGCCCCCGCGGGATCACGGTGAACTCGGTGGCTCCCGGCATCATCGACACCGACAACACCGCGGACTTCCTGCACCGCACCGAGGACGGCCAGGCCCGGGCCGCCGCGATATCGGCGCTCGGGCGCGTCGGGACACCGGCGGACGTGGCCGACGCGGTCGCCTTCCTGGCCTCGGCGGACGGCCGCTGGGTGACCGGCCACTGGCTGGACGCGACGGGCGGTTCCCTCACCTGAGAGTTTCCCGGGACTTCCCCGTTTCCCCCCGCCCTCGGGATGCCGTCTCTGTTAGATTGGTCTAAACCACTAGACGCACAGAGCCCACTTCAGAACGGCAGGCCCAGCGTGGAAGTTGTCATCGTTCCGGATGCCGCGGCGGGCGGCGAACTGATCGCCGAGGCCATGGCCCGGCTGCTGCGGCGCAAGCCCGACGCCCTGCTCGGCGTGGCCACCGGTTCCACCCCGCTGCCCATCTACGAGGCACTGACCGCCAAGGTGCGCTCCGGCGCGGTCGACACCTCCCGGGCGCGGATCGCGCAGCTCGACGAGTACGTGGGGCTGCCCTCGGACCACCCCGAGTCCTACCGCTCGGTGCTGCGCCGCGAGGTGCTGGAGCCGCTGGGCATAGGGATGGACGCGTTCATGGGTCCGGACGGCACGGCCCAGGACGTGCAGGCGGCGTGCGAGGCGTACGACCGCGCACTCGCCGAGGCCGGCGGGGTGGACCTCCAGCTGCTCGGCATCGGGACCGACGGGCACATCGGGTTCAACGAGCCCTGCTCCTCGCTCGCCTCGCGCACCCGGATCAAGACGCTGACCGAGCAGACCCGGGTCGACAACGCCCGCTTCTTCGACGGTGACATCGAGCAGGTCCCGCACCACGTCATCACCCAGGGCATCGGGACGATCCTGGAGGCCCGGCACCTGGTGCTGCTGGCGACGGGCGAGGGCAAGGCGGACGCGGTCGCGGCGACCGTCGAGGGCCCGGTCGCCGCGGTCTGCCCCGCCTCCGCGCTCCAGCTCCACCCGCACGCCACGGTGGTCGTCGACGAGGCCGCCGCGTCCAAACTGAAGCTGGCCGACTACTTCCGCCACACCTACGCCAACAAGCCGGAGTGGCAGGGCCTCTGACGAAGGCCCCGTCGGCACCGACGGCAGGCTCCGGCGCGGGAAGGACAGGACCGGCCGGCCACTGGCGGCGCGGCATCACCGGCCGCCACGGTCCGGGCCGGCCGGCCGCACGGACGGGGGCGGCCGGGCCTGACGGGTGCGGCTCGCCGCACCGGCCGCGGGAACGGGCGTCGACGCGTCCGGCCGGCGGACAGGGGCGGTCGGCGTGGACAGGGACGGCTTGTGGGCGGGGGTGGTCACCCCCGCCGCCAGTGCGGGACCCACGCACCCTCGGGGTCACCCCCGTCGTCCCCCGCGGCCTCGCCGCGCTCCGCGCGCCGCGCGGGAACCGGGTGGCGGCGGCGCCGCTCGACCGCTGCCGGGCACCGGCCGCACCGGACGTACGGGCACGTTTCGCACAGGGCGCGCGCAGGGTACCGGCCCCCGGCATTCGGGGCGCGGCGGGACGACGGGGCGGGCGTGGCGTCGGCGGAGAAGCCCGCGCCTCCGGCGGAGCGATGCTCGGCTGCGCGCTCCGGTGCCGAGCCGTGCGCTCGCCCTTCCCGTCCTGGTCCAGGCGCCGGTGTGGCTCTGGCCCCTGGCCCGGCTTGGCGCCATCCCGACTCCCGCCGGGGCGATGGACTAGACCAACAGCGGGTGCGGCGGTATACAGAGGGGATCACGGAGCGTGCGGGTGGAGTGCTGGCAGAGCAACCCGTGCCACGATGTGAGCCGTGGCCGATGGGATGTCGGTCGCTTTCGGCATTCGGAGCCGGGAAGGCAGAGCATGAGCACCGACGTCAGCAGTGCGGAGAACGAGGCCGGCACCACCCGTACCGCGCGTGTGCCGAAGTACTACCGCTTGAAGAAGCACTTGCTCGACATGACGGAGACCCAGGCGCCGGGTACGCCGGTCCCGCCCGAACGCACGCTGGCCGCCGAGTTCGACACGTCCCGCACCACGGTCCGCCAGGCCCTGCAAGAGCTGGTCGTGGAAGGCCGGCTCGAACGCATCCAGGGCAAGGGCACCTTCGTGGCCAAGCCCAAGGTCTCCCAGGCCCTCCAGCTCACCTCCTACACCGAGGACATGCGGGCGCAGGGCCTGGAGCCGACCTCGCAGCTGCTGGACATCGGGTACGTCACGGCCGACGACCGGCTCGCCGGGCTGCTCGACATCACCTCCGGCGGCCGGGTGCTGCGCATCGAGCGGCTGCGCATGGCCAACGGTGAGCCGATGGCGATCGAGACCACCCATCTGTCGGCCAAGCGGTTCCCCGCCCTGCGGCGCTCGCTGGTGAAGTACACCTCGCTGTACACCGCGCTCGCCGAGGTCTACGACGTCCATCTCGCCGAGGCCGAGGAGACCATCGAGACCTCCCTGGCCACCCCCCGCGAGGCCGGGCTGCTCGGCACCGACGTCGGCCTGCCGATGCTGATGCTCTCCCGCCACTCGCTGGACCTCGAGGGCAAGCCGGTGGAGTGGGTGCGCTCGGTCTACCGCGGCGACCGTTACAAGTTCGTCGCCCGCCTCAAGCGGCCTGTGGAGTAACGGCCGGGCACCCGAGGGACACGTTCGCTGAATCGATATACCGATATGCGGACGGGGGCTTTCGCTGTCTTGACGTGGTCACCTACATTTCCAGCTCATTGCACAGGTGATCAGCGAGGGGACGGAGCCGTGGCATGTCCGAAACGCCAGAAGTGAGACCACCGGTGGTGACACCGGTCAGGGTGATCATCGCCCTGTGTCTCGTCGCGCCCTTCGTGGCGATGCTGTGGGTCGGCTCGTACGCCAAGGTCGATCCCACGCTCATCGGGATCCCGTTCTTCTACTGGTACCAGATGCTCTGGGTCCTGATCTCCACGGCGCTCACCATGCTGGCGTACAAGCTCTGGCAGCATGACCAGCGCTCCCGCAAGGAAGCGAGCGGGGGTGTGGCGAAGTGAAGGACGGAGTCAACGGCGTCGCGCTCGGCGTCTTCATCTTCTTCTTCCTGGCCGTCACGGTCCTGGGCTTCCTGGCCGCGCGCTGGCGCAGGGCCGAGAACGAGCACTCCCTGGACGAATGGGGCCTGGGCGGGCGGTCGTTCGGTACCTGGATCACCTGGTTCCTGCTCGGTGGTGACCTGTACACGGCGTACACCTTCGTCGCCGTGCCGGCGGCGATCTACGCGGCGGGCGCGTCCGGCTTCTTCGCGGTGCCGTACACGATCCTGGTGTACCCGCTGATCTTCACCTTCCTGCCCCGCCTGTGGTCGGTCTCGCACCGCCACGGCTACGTCACGACCTCCGACTTCGTGCGCGGCCGGTTCGGCTCCAAGGGCCTGTCGCTGGCGGTGGCGGTGACCGGCATCCTGGCGACGATGCCGTACATCGCGCTCCAGCTCGTCGGCATCCAGGCCGTGCTGGACGTGATGGGCGTCGGCGGCGGCGAGGACACCAACTGGTTCGTCAAGGACCTGCCGCTGCTCATCGCCTTCGGTGTGCTGGCGGCCTACACCTACTCCTCCGGCCTGCGCGCGCCCGCGCTGATCGCGTTCGTCAAGGACACGCTGATCTACATCGTCATCGCGGTGGCGATCATCTACATCCCGATCAAGCTGGGCGGCTTCGACGACATCTTCGCCAAGGCGGGCCACGCGTTCAGCCAGGTCAACCCGGCCACCGGCAAGCCGCGCGGGGCGCTCGCGCCGCCGGAGGCGGGCCAGTGGACGTACGCCACGCTGGCGCTCGGGTCGGCGCTCGCGCTGTTCATGTACCCGCACTCGATCACCGCGACCCTCTCGTCCCGGAGCCGTGAGGTGATCCGCCGCAACACCACGATCCTGCCGCTGTACTCCCTGATGCTGGGCCTGCTGGCGCTGCTGGGCTTCATGGCGATCGCGGCCGGGGTGAAGGTCTCCAACGGCCAGCTGGCCATCCCGCAGTTGTTCGAGGACATGTTCCCGGACTGGTTCACGGGCGTGGCGTTCGCGGCGATCGGCATCGGCGCCCTGGTCCCGGCGGCGATCATGTCCATCGCGGCGGCCAACCTCTTCACCCGCAACATCTACAAGGACTTCATCAAGCCGAACGCGACGGCCGCGGAGGAGACCAAGGTCTCCAAGCTGGTCTCCCTGCTGGTGAAGGTCGGCGCGCTGGTCTTCGTCCTCACCATGGACAAGACCGTCGCCATCAACTTCCAGCTGCTGGGCGGCATCTGGATCATGCAGACGTTCCCGGCCCTGGTCGGCGGTCTGTTCACCCGCTGGTTCCACCGCTGGGCGCTGCTGGCCGGCTGGGCGGTCGGCATGGTCTACGGCACGGTCGCCGCGTACGGGGTGGCCTCGCCGACGCAGAAGCACTTCGGCGGCTCCGCGAAGGAGATCCCCGGCATCGGCGAGATCGGCTACATCGGCCTGATGGCGTTCGTGCTGAACGTCGTGGTCACCGTGGTGCTGACGTTCGTCCTGAAGGCCGTGAAGGCCCCCGAGGGCATCGACGAGACCAAGCCGGAGGACTACACCGCGGACTCCGGTGACCCGGGCGTCCAGGTGGAACTGCCGCCCGCCACGGCCGGCGCCGGTCACTGACCACGCCCGCACGGACTCAGGGCCCCACTGCGACGGGCCGCCGGGAGCACGACGACCGGCGGCCCGTCGTCGTACCCGCCCGGCACCGTCGACGCGGGGCCGGGCGGCCCAAGGACCGGCGGGGCGCCGGTGCGGGGCCGGGCCGTCGCCGTCGGGTCCGCGTCCGGGTCGCGCTCTCCACCGCCGCGAAGCACTCGGCGAGCGTTCGCGAAGCACGCGCGCCGGCCGCCGTGTTCGCGCACGCGCGCACCCCGGAGCGGGGCCAAAATCCGCTGCCCGGGCCGGCCCGGGATCGCGCCGCCGGTCCGCGTGTTGGCCCGGTGAAGCCGCGCCGGCACAACATCTGGGGGTGACGGGGAAGCCCGGCACTAGATGTATGCTCGTCCTCGCTGTCGTCGCAGGGGAATCCGGTGCGAATCCGGAACTGTCCCGCAACGGTGTACTCGCGTGCTCGCACGCCTGTTCAGTCCGAAGACCTGCCGCAGCCCACCCGGCCGTCCCGGCCCGGGTGCGTTCCGACGTCCGGGCCTCGTGGAGTGGGCCGGTGGACGCGGCGCCGTGCGCGCTCGTGGTCGCCCCCTGCCCTCCGCCAGGCCCCGTGCCGAGCGAGGGAGACCCCCACGTGACCATCGCGCCAGCCGACCCGGCTTCGGTCAGCGCACCGGAGACCGACGGTCCCGGTGCCGCACTGCTGCGGACCCTGTCCGAGCTGACCGCCGATCTGCCCGACGCCGATCCCGGACGGGCCGCCGCCGCCGCGCTGCGCGGCCGGTCCGCGCGGGCCGACGAGGCGGAGCTGCGCGAGCTGGCCACGGAGGCCGCCGCCGGCCTGATCGCCGAGGACCCCGCCTACTCCAGGCTGGCCGCCCGGCTGCTGACCCTCGCCATCCGAGCCGAGGCCGCCTCCCAGGGCGTGACCTCCTTCACCGGGTCGATCACGGTCGGGCACCGCGAGGGCCTGGTCGCCGACCGCACCGCCGCGTTCGTGCGCGCCCACGCCGAGCGGCTGGACGCGCTGGTGGAGACCGCCGTCGCGGAGGGCGCCGACGACCGCTTCGGCTACTTCGGCCTGCGCACCCTGCACAGCCGCTACCTGCTGCGCCACCCGATCACCCGCCGGGTCATCGAGACGCCCCAGCACTTCATGCTCCGCGTCGCGAGCGGCCTCGCCGAGGACGACACGGCCCGCTCCGTGGACGAGGTCGCCGACCTGTACGGCCTGATGAGCCGCCTGGACTACCTGCCCTCCTCCCCCACCCTGTTCAACTCCGGCACCCGCCACCCCCAGATGTCGTCCTGCTACCTGCTGGACTCCCCGCTGGACGAGCTGGACTCCATCTACGACCGCTACCACCAGGTGGCCCGGCTGTCGAAGCACGCCGGCGGCATCGGGCTGTCGTACTCCCGTGTCCGTTCGCGCGGTTCGCTGATCCGGGGGACGAACGGGCACTCCAACGGGATCGTGCCGTTCCTGAAGACCCTGGACGCCTCGGTCGCCGCCGTGAACCAGGGCGGCCGGCGCAAGGGCGCCGCCGCCGTCTACCTGGAGACCTGGCACTCCGACATCGAGGAGTTCCTCGAACTGCGGGACAACACCGGCGAGGACGCCCGCCGTACCCACAACCTCAACCTGGCCCACTGGGTCCCCGACGAGTTCATGCGCCGGGTCAACGCCGACGCGCAGTGGTCCCTGTTCTCCCCCGCCGACGTCCCCGGACTCGTCGACCTGTGGGGCGAGGACTTCGACGCCGCCTACCGCGAGGCGGAGGCCGCCGGCCTGGCCAGGAAGACACTGCCCGCGCGGGAGCTGTACGGCCGGATGATGCGCACCCTGGCGCAGACCGGCAACGGCTGGATGACCTTCAAGGACGCCGCCAACCGCACCGCCAACCAGACGGCCGAGCCCGGCAACGTCATCCACTCCTCCAACCTCTGCACCGAGATCCTGGAGGTCACGGACGACGGCGAGACGGCCGTCTGCAACCTCGGCTCGGTCAACCTCGGCGCGTTCGTCCGGGACGGGGACATCGACTGGGAGCGGCTGGACGCCACCGTCCGCACGGCCGTCACCTTCCTCGACCGCGTGGTGGACATCAACTTCTACCCGACCGAGCAGGCGGGGCGTTCCAACGCCAAGTGGCGGCCGGTCGGTCTGGGCGCGATGGGCCTCCAAGACGTCTTCTTCAAGCTGCGGCTGCCGTTCGACTCGGCCGAGGCCAAAGCGCTGTCCACGCGGATCGCCGAGCGGATCATGCTCGCCGCGTACGAGACCTCCGCCGACCTCGCCGAGCGGAGCGGCCCGCTGCCCGCCTGGGAGAAGACCCGTACGGCCCGGGGCGTGCTGCACCCCGACCACTACGGGGTCGAGTTCACCTGGCCGGAGCGCTGGGAGGCCCTGCGCGAGCGGGTCGCGGACACGGGCATGCGCAACTCGCTGCTGCTGGCGATCGCGCCGACGGCCACCATCGCGTCCATCGCCGGTGTGTACGAGTGCATCGAGCCGCAGGTGTCGAACCTGTTCAAGCGCGAGACCCTGTCCGGGGAGTTCCTCCAGGTCAACTCCTACCTGGTGCAGGACCTCAAGAAGCTCGGCGTGTGGGACGCCCGCACCCGCGAGGCGCTGCGCGAGGCCAACGGCTCGGTGCAGGACTTCCGGTGGATCCCCGAGGAGGTCCGCGCCCTGTACCGCACGGCCTGGGAGATCCCGCAGCGCGGTCTGATCGACATGGCCGCGGCCCGGACGCCGTTCCTGGACCAGGCGCAGTCGCTCAACCTGTTCCTGGAGACGCCGACCATCGGCAAGCTCTCCTCGATGTACGCGTACGCCTGGAAGTCCGGGCTGAAGACGACGTACTACCTGCGCTCGCGCCCCGCGACGCGCATCGCCCGCGCCGCCCAGGCGCAGCCCGTCCTCCCCGTCCAGGCCGCCGCGGACCCCGAAGCGGTCGCCTGTTCCCTGGAAAACCCCGAGTCCTGCGAGGCCTGCCAGTGATGTCCCGTGACGCCCACCTGCTCGACCCCGGCTTCGAGCTGACCCTGCGCCCCATGCGCTACCCCGACTTCTACGAGCGCTACCGGGACGCCATCAAGAACACCTGGACCGTCGAAGAGGTGGACCTCCACTCCGACGTCGCCGACCTCGCCAAGCTCACCCCCGAGGAACAGCACCTCATCGGCCGGCTCGTCGCCTTCTTCGCCACCGGCGACTCCATCGTCGCCAACAACCTGGTGCTGACGCTCTACAAGCACATCAACTCCCCCGAGGCGCGCCTGTACCTGTCGCGTCAGCTGTTCGAGGAGGCCGTCCACGTCCAGTTCTACCTGACCCTGCTGGACACCTACCTCCCCGATCCCGACGACCGCGCCGCCGCCTTCGCCGCCGTGGAGAACATCCCCTCCATCCGCGAGAAGGCCGAGTTCTGCTTCAAGTGGATCGACGAGGTCGAGAAGATCGACCGCCTGGAGACCAAGGCCGACCGCCGGCGGTTCCTGCTCAACCTCATCTGCTTCGCCGCCTGCATCGAAGGACTCTTCTTCTACGGCGCGTTCGCCTACGTCTACTGGTTCCGCAGCCGGGGCCTGTTGCACGGCCTGGCCACCGGCACCAACTGGGTCTTCCGCGACGAGACCATGCACATGAGCTTCGCCTTCGACGTGGTCGACACCGTCCGCAAGGAAGAGCCCGACCTCTTCGACGACCAGCTCCAGCGGCAGGTCACCGACATGCTCGAGGAGGCCGTCGCCGCCGAGCTCCAGTTCGCCCAGGACCTGTGCGGCGACGGCCTGCCCGGAATGAACACCGCCTCGATGCGCCAGTACCTCGAGTGCGTCGCCGACCAGCGTCTGACCCGCCTCGGCTTCGCCCCCGTCTACGGCTCCGAGAACCCCTTCTCCTTCATGGAGCTCCAGGGCGTTCAGGAGCTGACGAACTTCTTCGAGCGGCGCCCCTCCGCGTACCAGGTCGCCGTCGAGGGCACCGTGGACCTTGACGAGGACTTCTGATCCGTCCCTTCCGCCCGGGCCTCGCGGGCCTCCCCGATCCGCCGGCCTGCGCGCCTGTCGCGCAGGAACCCGAGCAGGGAGGGGAGGGCCGTGAGGAACAGGATCCCGACGGTCAGTCCGATTCCGATGAGGCCTTCGATCTGGTTCTCGTTCATGGACACCACTGTCGGGCCGGTGACGCCTTACCGGCAGGGGCAGGACTGCCGTAGGCCCTCGAATTGCTGCCAGCGCCGAGGCAGACTGGCGGCATGCTGAAGAACGTGGCCGCCGTGCTGCTGGACGGTGTGCATCCCTTCGAACTGGGTGTCGTCTGCGAGGTGTTCGGCATGGACCGCAGCGACGACGGACTGCCGGTGTACGACTTCGCCGTGGTGTCGGCGGAGGGGCCCGGCCTGGCCACCCACTGCGGGTTCACGGTGTCGACGCCGCACGGCCTGGAGCGGCTGGAGGAGGCCGACCTGATCGCCGTGCCGGCGGGCGAGGCCTTCACCGAGCGCGAGTTCCCCGAGGAGCTGCTGGCGGCCCTGCGCCGGGCGGTCGACCGGGGGACCCGGGTGCTCAGCGTCTGCTCCGGGGTGTTCGTGCTGGCCGCGGCGGGGCTGCTGGACGGGCGGCGGTGCGCGGTGCACTGGCACCAAGCCGAACGGCTCGCCCGGCGCTATCCCCGGCTCCGGGTCGAGCCGGACGTGCTGTACGTGGACGAGGACCCCGTGATCACCTCCGCCGGCACCGCCTCCGGGATCGACGCCTGTCTGCACCTGGTGCGCAAGGAGCAGGGTCCGGAGGTGGCCAACAAGCTGGCCCGCCGGATGGTGGTGCCGCCGCACCGGGACGGCGGGCAGGCGCAGTTCATCGAGCGGCCCCTGCCGAAGGCTCCGGCCGACACGGTCGGGGAGGTGCTGGCGTGGATGGAGGCCCATCTCGACCAGGAGGTCACCGTCGAGCAGCTCGCCGCCCGTGCCCACATGGCGCCGCGCACCTTCGCCCGGCGCTTCCGGCAGGAGACCGGGACCACGCCCTACCGCTGGCTCCTGCGGCAACGGGTCCTGGTGGCCCAGGAGCTGCTGGAGGGCACGGACGAGACGGTGGACGCGATCGCCTGGCGCACCGGGTTCGGCACGGCCGCCGCGCTGCGCCATCAGTTCGTCCGGGCGCTGGGTACCACCCCGAACGCCTACCGGCGCGCGTTCCGGGGCCCGCGGGCCGCCTGAGCGCGCGCCGGCGCCGGCCGCCTACCAGGGCCTCGGGCGCAGCAGCAGGCGGTGCGGGCGCAGCGTGATGCCCACGCGGGTGGTGTCGTCGGACCCGGCGGCCGGTTCGAGGCGGTACTTCGCCGAGACCGCCGCGGTGATCAGGCTGAGCTGGGCCATGGAGAAGTGGTCGCTGGGGCACTTGCGGTTGCCCACGCTGAACGGGCTCATGGCGTACTTGGGCACGTCCTTGGCCCGCTCGGGCAGCCAGCGGTCGGGGTCGAAGTCGAGGTGGCGGTCGTAGGAGCGGCCGTCGCGCTGGATCGCGTACGGGCTGTAGACGAGGTCGGCACCGGCCGGAATGCGATAGCCACCGAGTGCGGTGTCGGCCACCGCGCGCCGCGTCAGAATCCACACGGCGGGCCGCAGGCGCATGGCCTCGATGACGACATTGTTGGTGTGCCTCAGTGAACGGACATGCTCGAATCCGACCGGTCGGCCACCGGTCACGGATTCGACCTCGGTCCGTACCTTTGCCGCGTGTTCCGGGTGTTCGGCGAGGACCTGGAGCAGCCACATGACGGTAGAGGCCACTGTTTCGCTGCCGGGCGTGAGTATCGCCACGACCTGGTCGTGGATCTCCTGTTCCCCGATGGGATCGCCATTGTCGTCCTTCGCCTCCAGCAAAGCCGTCAGCAAATCGTCCGGCCTTTGTCCGGAGGCCCGGCGCTCGGCGACGATCTCGTCCACCAGCAGATGCAGATCGGCCAGCGCCCGGTTGAATTCGCGGTTGGCCGGGAACGGCACCCGGTACAGCGGTCCGAGCGGGAGCACCATCCGGCGGTACATGCCCCGGAAGACGGTGGCGAGGTCGGTGCTGAGCCGTTCGGCGCGCTCGTCCATGAAGTCACCGCGCAGCAGGCAGCGGGCGGCGATGCGGACGGCGACCCGGAAGGACTCGGAGGTGCAGTCGACGGTCTCGCCGGGCCGCCAGCGCTCGGTCAGCGCGTGCGCCTCCTCCTCCATGACCGGGCCGTATCCCGGTATCGCGTCCAGCCGGAACGCGGGCTGGATGGTGCGCCGCTGCCGGCGGTGCCGGGGGCCGTTCGCGGTGGCCACGCCCTCCTTGCCGAGCAGTCCCTCCAGGGACTCCCACAGCGGGCCGTCGATCGTGAAGTCCGGGTCGAGGGCGAGGGCGCCGGTCAGCTCCGGCGTGGTGACGGCGTACACCGTCTTGGGGCCGAGTCTGAGGCGGACGACGTCACCGTGGTCGCGCAGCGCGGACATGAAGGCGAGCGGGTCGCGGACCAGCCTCGGTCCGTGCCCGAGGACGGGTACGGCTCCCCGGGCCAGGGGCGGTTCGCGCAGGACGGACGTGCCGGGGGTGGCAGGGACCCGGGACGGTACCGGCTCGACGGTCATTTCTCACCTGCCGCTTCGTTCGTGACGTACGGGGGTGTGGCCCGGTCGTCCCAGCTGTCGACCCGGTAGCGGCCGGACTCGTGGTGGAACCAGTAGACGGAGCTGAACCAGTTGCGCATATTGCCGACGCAACTGCGCACGGCGGCGCCGAGTTTCCGGCCGCGCACCGTTCCGTCGTCGATCTGCCGGGCCAGGGCGAGGGCGTCGCGTTCGGCTTCGGGGAATTCGTCGACGCATTCCCCGATGCGCCGTCTGACCTCGTCCACGGCTTGTTCGAGGCTCATCCCGGCATGGGTGATGAGGCTGATGCCGAGATTGTGCACCTCGTCGCCCGCGATTTCCTTCGGCAGCGAGCAGAGGTCGTTGTACCAGGCGGCGAATTCCTGGCTGAGCAGTGCCGCCCGGCGGTATGCGGGATTTTTCCTCACGGTGTCCGGGAGTTCACATCCGGCGCTGGGTTCCAGCAGGTCCGTCCATATCCAGTGGGCGAAGGTGAGGCGGCGCAGGGCGAGGTACTCCTGGACGGCGGGGACGCGCCCCTCGGCGCGGTTGCGGAACTCGCGGTCGTAGGCCTCGATGACGGCGTGGAAGTGCCGGGCGAACCGCTGGTTCCAGGTGTGCGGCAGGAAGCCGTACAGCCGCAGCACGCTCTCCGCGAGGGCCGCCACGAGGGGGTCGGGGTGGTGCAACTGGGACCGGGGTGCGTCCAGGGCCGTGTGCAGCCGGTTCCGCAGCCGCTGCCAGTCGGCGGCCCGGCCGTGGACGATGTCTCGGTCGTGGCGGTCGTCCCAGACGAAGAACCAGGCGCTGAAGTCCGCTATGGCCTGGAGGACCTCGTCCGGGGCGCCGAGGTAGTAGCCCGCCATGAGGTCGGTGTAGCACAGGCCATCGGCATATTCCGCGACCTTGTCCGCCGGCATCAGCCGCTTTTCCAGCAGCCACAGCCGCGTCTTCTCCTGGAGCTTTGGCCAATACGGATGCAGGTGCCGCGGAAAGGAGGACTCGATCACCGGGAGCGCCAGTGAAGGCGGGACCACGACCGCTGTCGCCGTCGCCGTGGTGCTGCGTGGGAAAGCTTGCACAGAACAAACCCCTCTCAGCCGCCAGGAGCGCACACCTCTCCCCTTGTGCCGGGTGTGCGCCGTTGCGTTTCCCCGTGCTTACATTCAGCACCACAAGTGACCGTTGTGGGAATGGATTTGCTCCACTCACTACCCCAAAGTGGCGTGACAGCCCCCTTGTCTGACTGAACAGTGACAACACGAAGGCGCCCGGCCGGGAGGAATCCCGGCCGGGCGCCCAGCGGACCCGGGTGGGTCAGTCGTTGGCGACCACGGGGTAGCGCGGCTCGTTCTCGGCCATCTGCCGCAGCGCGTCCTTGCGGTCCCGCTTCGAGAGCCGGTCGATGTACAGGTAGCCGTAGAGATGGTCGGTCTCGTGCTGGAGGCAGCGCGCGAAGTAGCCGGTGCCCCGGACCTTGATCGGGTTGCCCCGCTCGTCCTGGCCGGTCACCTCGGCGTAGTCGGGGCGGGCGAGCGCGGCGTACGCCGTGGGCACGGACAGGCAGCCCTCGTTGCTGTCGTCGAGCCGGCGCTTCTCGGCGGGCAGGTCGACCAGCTTCGGGTTGCACACCACGCCGACGTGCCGGACGCCCTCGTCGTCCTGGCAGTCGTAGACGAAGACCTTCAGGTCGACACCGATCTGGTTGGCGGCCAGGCCCACGCCCTCGGCGGTGCGCTGGCTGGCGAACATGTCGGCGACCAGCTGCTGGAGTTCCTCGCCGAACTCGGTGACGTCCTGGCACTCCTTGTGCAGGACCGGGTTGCCGACGACCGTGATGGGCCGCGAGGTGCCGCGCTCACGCCAGGCATTCTCGCGCTCCTCGCAGTTCTCCGTGTCGACGACATAGCCCTCGTCGTCGACGGGGAGCACGCCCGCGTGCTGCTGATCGGTGTCCTGCTGCGCCATGACCGACGTACGCCTTCCTCAAAGAACAGGGGGAGATGTTGCGGGTACAGGTTACGTGTCCGCGCCCGGAGGGAGCGCGGGGAACCGCGCGGCCGGGGCGCTCCTCAGCACACCTCTTCGAGGTCCCGCCAGTCACGCGAATCCGGGCTGTCGGCGACCCAGCCGTCGAGCAGCCCCCGGACCAGCGAGGCCGGCGCGGCCACCCCGCACTCCCGCTCGGGCACCCACAGCTGCCCGTCCGTCCGGTGCCCCAGCGGCCCGGGATGACCCGGCTCGCTGTGGTCGTGCGGGTCCAGGTGCACCCCCTCGCCCTCGTCGGACGGCATCCGGGACTCGCTGCACATCCGGCACAACAGCCGCACCGAGGACGACCAGTCCTCCGCGGCGAACCCCGCGTCGGCGGCCAGCTGCTCCAGCGCGTCCCGGTCGGCCTCGGTGGCCGCCTCCAGCAGGACGACCCAGGTGGGCACGGGGGACGGCGCCCACAACTCGATCTCGTCGAAGACCGGGTACGCGTGCCCGGTGGAGGTGGTGCGCTCGCCGTGCGGGACGCCGTCGTGCAGCACGACCTCGCCCCAGCGGCGCCCGGACGAGGGAAGCGGGATGGACAGCACCTCCAGCCGGGCCGGATCCAGCCGGCGGCCCCAGACCACCTCGGCCTCGCCCTCCGGGGAGAGCCGTACGGCCGCGCTGCCCAGCTCCATGCCGAGCGGCTCGGCGGTGGCCGCCGCTGCCCCGGGCACCTTCAGCCCGTACGCCTGCCAGGCTCGGCGGGCCAGCGGCCAGTCCTGGAGGGCGGTGGCGGCGATGCCGACGTTCCACCAGTCGGGCGCCCCGGTGTCCTTGTCGAGCAGGGCGACCGCCCGCAGTCCGGCCGCGCGGGCCTGCTCCCAGTCGTGCCGGAACTTGTGCAGCAGGGCGAGGTTGAACCAGGACTCCGCGAGCCAGGGTTCGAGATCGGCGGCGCGTGTCAGCAGTTCGCCCGCGTCCTCGTACCGGCCGTCGCCGATGAGTGTGAACGCGCGGTCGGTGGCCTGCCGCCAGGAGGCGGAGGGCCGGTGCCGTCCCTTGCCGAAGATCCTCACGATTCCCGCCTGCCAGTTCCAGTTCCGCACAGTGGGCTGGCTTGTGCCCCCGGACACCCTCTCCCTCGCATCCAACCACGTACGGCGGGAAAGGCGCTCATTACCCATGGGTTACCCAGCCGGGCGCGGGGTCAGACCATCCGGGCCGCCGTACCGGCACGCGTTCCCGGGCCGCGTGCGGCCGGGCCAGGACCCGGGCCAGCGACTCCACCACCTCGGGGGCGTAGTCCCCGGCGGTGCGGAGCCGCAGTTCCTCCAGCGCGCGCAGGGCACCCTCGGGGCCGGCGCCCCGGCTCTGCTCCTCGTAGGCGTTGACGGCCCGGACGATGCGGGCGGCGAGCGGCTGCTCGGGCCAGGGGTCGGCCTGCCGCTCGACGACGACGGCGACGGCCGGGTCGACGCCGGTCTGCCGGACCACGGCCCCGCCGAGCAGGGCGATGCGCCGCTGTTCCGCGGCGGGCAGGGCGGCGGTGGCGCCGGCCGGGACCGGGTCGACCAGGCTGAGCTGTCCGATGTCGTGCATCAGGGCCGCGTACTCCAGCACGGTCAGCTCCGGGCCGGTCAGCCCGAGGTCCCGGCCGACGGCGAGGCCCAGCGCGGCCACCCGGCGGGCGTGTCCGGCGGGGGTGCAGCCGGCGATCTCGGTGGCGCGGGCCAGGGAGGCGATGGTCTGCCGGTAGGTGGCGCGGACGGCCGCGTACCGGCGCACGGACAGCTGGACGAGCAGCAGGGGCAGGCAGAAGACGGGCAGCGCCCACAGCCCGGCGACGGCGACCGCGAGCGCCATCACCGCGCCGGTCGCGACGACGGCGGAGCCGATGCCGAGCAGCCCGCGCACCTCCTCGCGCAGCAGCGGGCCGAACGGCCGGCCGGTGCGGCAGTGGGCCAGCGCGGCGGCCAGGACGGTGCCGCACAGGGAGGTCAGGGCGAGCAGGGTGAGCAGCAGCAGGGCGTAGGCGGAGCCGTCCCAGGCGGTGAAGACGCCCGTGTTGTACAGGGGTTGGAAGCAGACGGCGGCGAAGCCGACGGTGAGGATCCGGCGGGCCAGGTGGTCGGTGGTGGGGGCGCGGCCGGACCAGATGTGCGGGACGGCGCCGAGCAGCGCGGCGACGAGCACGACGGTGACGACCTGGGCCGCGTCGTGCTCGCTGGGCCGCCCGGCGACGGCGCCCAGCAGGGCGTACGACAGCGAGCCCGCCGCGCCGAGCGGTGCCGCCTGGCGGGCCTGCTCGTCGCTCCACCGGGTCAGCTCGCCGACCGTGATGAGCAGGCCGAAGGCGAGCGCGTCGCCCCGGTCGGCGAGCCCGGTCCACAGGGTGCCGGCGAGGGAGCCGGCCGCGACCAGGGCGGCGGCGGTGTGGATGAGCCGCAGCACGGTCATCGGTGTGCCCCGGTGCGCGGGGCCCGCTCGGCGGGCCGGGTGCCGTGCGCCGGTTCGTCGGCGGTGACCGCCGGGCGCCAGCCCTCCCGGCGCAGGGCGCGGACCAGCGCGCGGACCATGCGCGGATCGAAGTGCGCCCCGGCGCAGCGCTCCAGCTCGGCGACGGCGGCCTCGACCGGGCGGGCCCGGCTGTAGCAGCGGGTGGAGGTCATGGCGTCGAAGGCGTCCGCGACGGCGACGATCCGGGCGCACTCGGGGATCCGGTCGCCGGCCAGGCCGTAGGGATAACCGGTGCCGTCGAGCCGTTCGTGGTGGTGGAGGATGGCGGTGCGGGCCTCGCCGAGGAAGGAGATCCCGCGGACCATCTCGTGGCCGTACTCGGGGTGCAGCTCGATGATCCGCCGCTCCTCGGGGGTGAGCGGCCCGTCCTTGCGCAGCAGCCGGGTGGGCACGCCCAGCTTGCCGACGTCGTGCAGGATGCCCGCGAAGCGCAGCACCTCGACCCGGTCGTCGTCCAGGCCGAGTTCGCGGGCGATCAGCACGGAGGCCTGTCCGACGCGTTCGCTGTGGCCGCGGGTGTAGCCGTCCTTGATGTCGACGGCCTGGACGAGGGCGCGGATGGTGGCCTGGTGGGCCGCGCGCTCGCGGTGGTACTGGGCGAACACCCACCAGGAGACGCACATCGGCAGCAGGACGAGCAGCGCGGACACCGGTCCGTAGGGGCTGCGCCACAGCACGGCCATCATCAGGCCGGCGAGTCCGTGCGCCGCGACGGGGGCGAGCGAGCGGCCCAGCAGTCCGCGCCAGGACCGGCACGGCGGCCCCAGCCCGGCCGCCGTGCGCAGGCCGCCGTCCAGCACGGTGAGCGCCAGGCAGAAGGCGAGGACGGCAGCGCCCGCGGGCAGCAGGGCGTAGGGGAAGTCGGAGCCGGCGACGGCCTCCCGGCCGCCGAGGGCCTCGTGCACCCGGGCGGCGGCCCACACGGCGAGCGCGGGCCGTGCGGCCCGCCATACCCGGCGGGCCGCGGCGGGCCGGTGGTCGACCGGGCCGAGCAGGGCGGCCGGGACGGGGACGAACGCGGCGGCCGACGGGGGCAGCAGGAACGCGCCGGCGAGCAGCACGGGGTAGAAGGTGCCGCCGAAGCGCCGGTGCACGGCGTGCTCACAGGCGGCGTAGAGTGCCGCCAGCAGCGCGGGCGCCGCCCAGGCGCCGGGGGTGCCCGGCGGCCGGGACAGGCAGGGGACGGTCAGCAGGGCGACGGCGGCCACATAGCCGCGCGCCCTCGCTGGTACCGCGTCCATCACGCCCCTCCCCGGCCGTCTCCGTCCAGGCTCGGAGCCTAGGACCGCCATCGGGGGGTGTGGGGCTTATGACCTGAGGATTAGCACGTTCGGGTGATTTGGCCCGGCGTGTCAGGACTCCTGCGGCGCGGTCGGCGCCCGGGTCACGTCGTGCTCCGGCACGGTCTGCCCGGCGCGGATCAGCTCGATCCGCCCCATGACCTTGGCCCGCAGGTCGGCCGGCACGTCGTCATGCCCGCAGCACCGCTTGACCAGCTTCTTCACGGCCTGCTCCAGGCCGTACTTCTCCAGGCACGGCGAGCATTCCTCGAAGTGGTGCTGGAACTTGTCGCGGTCGATGTCCGGCATCTCGCTGTCGAGGAACTCGTACAGGTGGTCCAGGACCTCACTGCAGTCCGTCTCGTGCGGCTCTCCGCAGCTCATGAGCCCGAGCCTTTCGCTTCGTTCGACTCTCCGGCGCCCGCCGGGACCAGCCCGCGCTCCCGGGCGTAGTCCTCCAGCATGCCGCGCAGCTGACGGCGGCCCCGGTGCAGCCGGGACATCACCGTTCCGATGGGTGTCCCCATGATGTCCGCGATCTCCTTGTAGGCAAAGCCCTCCACGTCCGCCAGATAGACGGCGATGCGGAACTCCTCGGGGATCGCCTGCAGGGCTTCCTTCACGTCCGAGTCGGGCAGGTGGTCGAGCGCCTGCGACTCGGCGGAGCGCAGCCCCGTCGACATGTGCGACTCGGCGCGCGCGAGCTGCCAGTCCTCGATCTCCTCGGCCGCGCTGCGCTGGGGTTCGCGCTGCTTCTTGCGGTACGAGTTGATGAAGGTGTTGGTGAGGATCCGGTAGAGCCACGCCTTGAGGTTGGTGCCCTCGCGGAACTGGTGGAACGACGCGTACGCCTTGGCGTAGGTCTCCTGCACCAGGTCCTCGGCGTCGGCCGGGTTGCGCGTCATGCGCAGCGCGGCCGAGTACATCTGGTCGAGGAACTCGAGCGCGTCCCGCTCGAAGCGCGCACTGCGCTGAGCGCTCGTCTCGTCGTCGGACGCGCTGATGCCCTGGCCCTCGGGCAGCTCCGCCTGGCCGTTGTCGGTCCCTGCGTCGGTCCCAGTGACCGGACCCACCTCCTCAAGATCCCGGGCGGGACCGAAACCGATCCCACTCGTTTCGGAGGATAGAACACGACCCGCACTCGCCGCCGCTCGAATAGGAGCCGTCTTGGCCGCGTGCAGCACCGACCAGTCCAGGTCAGCGGCGCTGCGGCGGCTCGGGCAGATGGTCGAACCCATGCGGCGGACTTCCTCTCGTGCTACGACGTCGGTGCCGAATACCGTCGGCACTTCTGTCGCCTTCAACAGCGGGCCGCCGCCCCGCATTCCCGGGGTCACCCCAGTGACGCGACCCACTCGCGCACCGCGCCGGTGACGCTTTCCAGCGCCGCTTCCTGAGTGACCGGCGCGCGCTTGGGCACGGCGAAGCCGTGATCGCCACAGGCCACCTCGGCCAGCTGGAAATCGCCCGCGGGGAACTCGGCCGGCCTTCCGAAGGGGTCGTTGCCGCCCTGCACGACCAGCGTGGGCACCCCGGCCCCCAGCAGCTCCTCGGCGCGGGACTTCTCCGGCTTGCCGGGCGGGTGCAGCGGGAAGCTCAGCGCGAGCACGGCGTGCGCGCCCAGCCCGGCCGCCGTGCGGCAGGCGACCCGGGCGCCCGCGCTGCGGCCGCCGGAGATCACCGGCAGACCGGGCCCGGTGAGCGCGGGCCAGACCCCGCGCCACCCGGTGTCCAGGGTCTTCGGCGCGGGCGCGACCTTCTTGCCGGCCACCCGCCAGGGCTGCTCGACGAGGGCGACGGTCACCCCGTGCGCGGGCAGCGCGGCGGCGAGCGCCTGGAGGTCGCGGGCCTCGATGCCGCCGCCGGCGCCGTGGCTCACGGCCAGCACCAGCCGCGCCTTCCGGGCCGGGTGCCAGGTGACGCGGGCGTCCCCGGCCTCCGTGGGTACCGTCTCGGTGGTGACGTCAGTCATGTCAGAAGAGTGTGCCCTCTTCCGGTGCCTCCAGCTCCTTCAGCAGTTCGGGGCCGTTGTTGCGCACGTTGCTGACGGCCGTGGAGACCGGGTAGGCGCGCATCAGGCCGGGCGGGGGCGGGGCGAGCAGGTCGCGCAGGGCGTCGGGGTCGGTGCGGGAGGGGTCGAGCCAGGCGTCCCAGCGGTCGGGGGTGAGCATCAGCGGCATCCGGGGGTGGATGTCGGCGAGCGAGCGGGGGCCCTCGGCGGGGGCGACGGCCAGCGGGGTGCGCTCGGCCTCGGTGGTGATCACGGAGCAGGTGACCCACCAGGCCCCGGGGTGGTCGTCGGGCAGGGTCCGGTCCCGCCAGAACTCGTACAGTCCGGCCATCGCGAACACCGAGCCGTCGGCGGGCAGCACGAAGTACGGCTGCTTGCGGGGGCGCTTCTTCTTCCCCTCGACCTCCAGCTCGCGCTCCTGCGCGCCGGTGACCCACTCGTAGTAGCCGTCGGCGGGCAGGATGCAGCGGCGGGCGGCGAAGGCGCGGCGGTAGGCGGGCTTCTCGTGCACGGTCTCCGCGCGGGCGTTGATCATCCGGGCGCCGCCCTCGGGGGTCTTGGCCCAGGACGGGACCAGTCCCCACTTCAGCTTGCGCAGCTGGCGAACCGGACGCGGTGATTCCGCGTCTTTCAGAGGACGGTCCAGGACGGCGTAGACCTCCTTGGTCGGCGCCACGTTGTAGTCCGGCTCCAGGGTCTCCTCGGGCTCCCGCTTCTCGACCTCGAAGATCCCTGCGAGATCCTCGGGCCTACGACTCGATGCATACCGTCCGCACATGAGTGCCACACTGCCAGACCCGCCGCGAGAACAGGGAGCCGTCACCGGACATGGAGAGCCTCGCCGCCACCGCGCTGCCCGACCTCTGGGACCGGCTCACCGGCACCCAGCCCGCCCCGGGGCTGTGGGTGGTGCTGGCCACGCTCGCCGCCGCGCTCGCGGCCGTCGTCCCGCACCCGGTGTGGCGGGTGTCCCGCAACGCGGTCACCATCGCGCACGAGGGCGGCCACGGTCTGCTCGCCCTGCTCACCGGCCGGCAGCTCACCGGCATCCGGCTGCACTCCGACACCAGCGGCCTCACCGTGAGCCGGGGCAAGCCGTACGGCGCCGGCATGATCCTGACCGCCGCCGCCGGCTACCCGGCCCCCTCCCTGCTGGGCCTCGGTGGGGCCGCGCTGCTGGCGGACGGCCGCATCACGCTGCTGCTGTGGGCGGCGACCGCGCTGCTGCTGGCGATGCTGGTGATGATCCGCAACGCCTACGGCGTGCTGACCGTGGTCCTGGCCGGCGGGACGTTCCTGCTGGTGTCCTGGCTGGCGGAAGCCCGGGTGCAGGCGGTGTTCGGGTACGCGGCGGTGTGGTTCCTGCTGCTCGGCGGGGTCCGGCCGGCCTTCGAGCTCCAGGCCCGGCGGTCGCGGGGCGGCGCGGGCGACTCGGACGCGGACCAGCTGTCCCGGCTGACGCACGTCCCGGCGGGCCTGTGGCTGTTCCTGTTCCACGCGGTGTCACTGTGCTCGCTGATCGGCGGGGGCCGCTGGCTGCTGGAAGGTTGACCCCCGCCCCTCCTTATAAAGTGGGCCCATGGCCCCGAACAGCTCCTCCACCGCCCTCTGGCCCGCCCCGCACGCGAGCGGAGCCGTCGACGCGACGGTCCACGTGCCGGGGTCCAAGTCGGTCACCAACCGCGCCCTGGTCCTCGCCGCCCTGGCCTCCGAGCCGGGCTGGCTGCGCCGCCCGCTGCGGTCCCGGGACACCCTGCTGATGGCCGGCGCGCTGCGGGCCATGGGCGTGGAGATCGAGGAGGGGGTCGGCCCCGACGGCACCGGCGAGGCCTGGCGGGTGCTGCCCACGGGGCTGCGCGGCCCGGCCACGGTGGACGTCGGCAACGCGGGCACGGTCATGCGGTTCCTGCCGCCGGTGGCCGCGCTGGCCGACGGCCCGATCCGGTTCGACGGGGACCCCCGGTCGTACGAACGGCCCCTGAACGGGGTGATCGACGCGCTGCGCCGGCTGGGTGCCCGGATCGACGACGACGGCCGGGGCGCGCTGCCGCTGACCGTGCACGGCGGCGGCGCCCTGGACGGCGGCCCGGTCTCGGTCGACGCCTCCTCCTCGTCCCAGTTCGTCTCGGCGCTGCTGCTGTCGGGCCCGCGCTTCAACCAGGGCGTGGAGGTGCGCCACACCGGCGCGACCCTGCCCTCGATGCCGCACATCCGGATGACGGTGGACATGCTCCGCGCGGTCGGCGCCCAGGTGGACACCCCGGAGTCGGGCGGCGAGCCGAACGTGTGGCGGGTGACGCCGGGCGCGCTGCTCGGCCGGGACCTGACCGTCGAGCCGGACCTGTCCAACGCGCAGCCGTTCCTGGCGGCGGCCCTGGTGACCGGCGGCAAGGTGCTGATCCCGGACTGGCCGGCCCGCACCACCCAGCCGGGCGACCGGCTGCGGGAGATCTTCACCGAGATGGGCGGTTCCTGCGAACTGACCGAGTACGGTCTGGTGTTCACCGGTTCGGGGGCGATCCACGGCATCGACGTGGACCTGGGTGACGTGGGCGAGCTGACGCCGGGCATCGCGGCGGTGGCCGCGCTCGCCGACTCGCCGTCCACCCTGCGGGGCGTGGCCCATCTGCGGCTGCACGAGACGGACCGGCTGGCCGCGCTCACCAAGGAGATCAACGAGCTGGGCGGCGATGTCACGGAGACCGCCGACGGCCTGCACATCCGCCCGCGCCCGCTGCACGGCGGCACCTTCCACACCTACGAGGACCACCGCATGGCGACCGCCGGTGCGATCATCGGCCTGGCGGTACCGGGCGTGCTCATCGAGAACGTCGCGACGACGGCGAAGACCCTGCCGGACTTCCCCGAGCTGTGGACCGGGATGCTCGGGCAGTAGGGACGTACGCCATGCGCCGCTACGGCAAGCACACCGACGAGGACGACATCCGCAGCCGCCCCAACCGCAAGGGCAACCGGCCGCGCACGAACATCCGGCCCAAGCACGAGGACGCGGCCGAGGGCATGGTCCTGACCGTCGACCGGGGCCGGCTGACCTGCCTGGTGGACGACCGGCCCGTGCTGGCGATGAAGGCCCGCGAGCTGGGCCGCAAGGCCGCCGTCGTGGGCGACCGGGTCGCCCTGGTCGGTGATCTGTCCGGAACGAAGGACACCCTGGCGCGGATCGTCCGCATCGAGGAGCGGACGTCGGTACTGCGGCGCACGGCCGACGACGACGATCCCTACGAGCGCGTGGTCGTCGCCAACGCCGACCAGCTGGCCGTCGTCACCGCGCTGGCCGACCCCGAGCCCCGCCCCCGCCTCATCGACCGCTGCCTGGTCGCGGCCTACGACGGCGGTCTGGAGCCGTTGCTGGTGCTGACCAAGTCGGACCTGGCCCCGCCGGACAAGCTGCTGGAGCTCTACGGCGACCTCGACATCCCCTACGTGGTCACCAGCCGGGAGGAGCTGGAGAGCGGCGGCGCGGCGGACCGGGTGCGCGCCCACCTGACCGGCAAGAGCACCGCGTTCGTGGGCCACTCCGGGGTCGGCAAGACGACCCTGGTCAACGCGCTCGTGCCCCAGGAGCGCCGGCGGACGACGGGACTGGTGAACGCGGTGACGGGCCGGGGCCGGCACACCACCACCTCCGCGCTCGCGCTGCCGCTGGCCGGTGCGGACGGCTGGGTGATCGACACCCCCGGCGTCCGGTCCTTCGGGCTCGCCCACATCGATCCGTCCCGGGTGATCAACGCCTTCCCGGACCTCGAACCCGGTACGGCGGGCTGCCCGCGCGCGTGCAGCCACGACGAGCCGGACTGCGCGCTGGACGCGTGGGTGACGGAGGGGCACGCCGACCCGGCGCGGCTGTACTCCCTGCGCCGGCTGCTGGCCACGCGGGAGCGCCGGGAAGGCGACTGAGTCCCGCGTTGTGTGCCCGAGCACCAGTGCGGTGAGTGCATAATCACACCGAGCCGGAGATCCGGATCCAACGGGAGGACAGCACATGGCGTGGCTGCTGGTCATAGTGGCCGGGATATTGGAGACCGGCTTCGCCGTGTGCCTGAAGCTCTCGCACGGTTTCACCCGCCTGTGGCCGACGATCGCGTTCGCGTCGTTCGCACTGGGCAGCTTCGGTCTCCTGACCCTGTCCCTGAGGAAGCTGGACGTCGGCCCGGCGTACGCGGTGTGGACCGGGATCGGCGCGGCCGGCACCGCGATCTACGGCATGGTCTTCCTCGGCGATCTGGTGTCCACCCTGAAGATCGTCTCCATCAGCCTGGTCATCGTCGGGGTCATCGGGCTCCAGCTGTCGGGCTCGGCGCACTAGAAGACGGGCCGCGCCGGTCCGGCCAGGTGGCGCGGGAGCACCGCGCGCACCAGTTCCGCGATGCCGCCCTCCCCCGGCGGGGCCGCCACACAGGACAGGGCGACGCGGACCACCAGTTCGCACGAGAGCAGCAGCTCCGCCGGGGCGGCGCCGGGAGCGGCCAGCGCGGTCGCGGCGCGGTCCCGGACGATCCGCACGAAGTCACGGGGCGCGGGCAGCGGCCCGTCCGCCCGGCGCTGGGCCGGCACCGTGGCGGTGGTGTGCGCGGCGGTGAGCGGCGGGGTCGGCAGGCGCTCGGTCCAGCAACCGGTGAGCAGGGCCCGTACCAGCACGTTGTCGCGGGCGGCGGCGGCCGTCCACTCGGCGGTGGCGGTGAGCCGGTCGCAGGCCGCGGCCGGGCCGGCGAGGGCCCGCTCGACGCCGGCGAGATAGCCGTCGGCCTCCCGCCGCACCAGCGCCCGGGCCAGACCGTCCTTGCTGCCGAACTCGTTGTACAGGGTCTGCCGGGACACCCCAGCCCGCGCCGCCACGTCGACCATCCGCACCGCGGACCACGGCCGGCGGGCCAGCGCCGCGTAGGCGGCGTCCAACAGCGATTCCCGGGCAGCAGGCATCCGCGCCTCCCTGGGCCACAGCGACTTAGCGCCCAGATTTGACGGGCTTGTACGCACTGTCAAGGGTTCGCGGGGGGTGCGGGGGGCGTGCGGCGGAGTACGGGGGTGGTGACCGCCGGTCCACGGGCCGGGCGGCCGTACCGAGCGAGCCGTACCCCCGCCGCCCGCGGCCCCCTGTGGCCCCGTGCCGCGCCCGGCGGATACCGTTCGTCACATGCCCGACTACCTCGACGACCTGCGCCTCGCCCACGTTCTCGCGGACGCGGCCGACGCCGCCACCACGGCCCGCTTCCAGGCCCTCGACCTCAAGGTGGAGACCAAGCCGGACATGACCCCGGTGAGCGAGGCGGACAAGGCGGCGGAAGAACTGATCCGCGGTCACCTCCAGCGCGCCCGCCCCGGCGACGCCGTCCTCGGCGAGGAGTACGGCGTCGAGGGGACCGGCCCGCGCCGCTGGGTGGTCGACCCGATCGACGGCACCAAGAACTACGTCCGCGGCGTTCCGGTGTGGGCCACCCTCATCGCCCTGATGGAGGAGGCGGAGGACGGCTTCCAGCCGGTCGTCGGCGTGGTCTCCGCCCCCGCCCTCGGCCGCCGCTGGTGGGCGGCGAAGGGGCACGGCGCCTTCGCCGGCCGCGATCTCGCCTCCGGCGTCCCGATCCGCGTCTCCCGCGTCGGCGGACTCGCGGACGCCTCGTTCGCGTACTCGTCGCTCTCCGGCTGGGAGGAGCGGGGCCGCCTGGACGGTTTCCTGGACCTCACCCGCCAGGTGTGGCGCACGCGCGCGTACGGCGACTTCTGGCCGTACATGATGGTCGCGGAGGGTTCCGTGGACATCTGCGCGGAACCGGAGCTGTCCCTCTGGGACATGGCCGCCAACGCGATCATCGTCACCGAGGCGGGCGGCACCTTCACCGGCCTCGACGGCCGTCCGGGCCCGCACAGCGGGGATGCGGCGGCGTCCAACGGCCTGCTGCACGAGGAGCTGCTGGGGTATCTCGCCCCGCGCTCCTGAGCGCCCGGCACGCTTCCGGCGCGCCGCCGACAGCGGCGCGCGCCCCCTTGTTGACCCTCTCTTTGCCTGGCACCCTGAAGGCCACCACATTTGTGAACTTGTGAATCCCGGGTGACCGGGGATTCCCAGGAGGTGGCCCTTCATGCTCGTCCGTGACGCCATGAGCACGGTGATCCTCACCCTCGGCCCCGCCCACACCCTCCGCCAGGCAGCCACCCTGATGTCGGCCCGCCGCGTCGGCGCCGCCGTGGTCCTCGACCCGGACGCCGGCGGCATCGGCATCCTCACCGAACGCGACATCCTCGACTCCGTCGGCCTGGGCCAGAACCCGGACGCCGAGCCCCTGCACGCCCACACCACCACCGACATCGTCTTCGCCGCGCCGACCTGGACCCTGGAGGAGGCGGCCCGCGCGATGGCGCACGGCGGCTTCCGGCACCTGGTCGTGCTCGACCGCGGCGAGGTGGCCGGGATCGTCTCGGTCCGCGACATCGTGCGCCGCTGGCTCCCGGCCCGGGAGCCGGCCTCCGCCGCCTGAACGCACGAACGGGCCGGACCCAGAGCACCATGGGTCCGGCCCGCCCAGCCGCGAGGGCGGCCGGCTCAGCCGCGCAGCGCCTGCACCGCGGCCTCCAGCCGCTTGCCGAAGTCGGCGTCGGCGTTGCGGAAGTTGCCGATCGCGCGCTCGACGATGTCCTGGCGCGTGACCTTGGAGATGAAGCCGGCCAGGTTGGCGACCAGCCGCTCCTTCTCCTCCTCCGACATCAGCCGGTAGAGGTTGCCGGCCTGCACGAAGTCGTTGTCTTCGGCGTGGACCGGCGTCGGATGGTTGCCGGTGCCGCCGGCGAGGCCGTCGACGGGCTGCCACAGCGGACGGCCGGTCTGCTGCGGCCCGCCGAAGCTGTTCGGCTCG
The DNA here is from genome assembly GCF_040636485.1 of Streptomyces sp. NPDC038707. NCBI lineage: Bacteria > Bacillati > Actinomycetota > Actinomycetes > Kitasatosporales > Streptomycetaceae > Streptomyces > Streptomyces sp. NPDC038707. Next base: position 115,406 of record NZ_JBEZUP010000013.1, on the reverse strand, counting down.
TAGTTCTTCTCCCCGCCGTGCCGGCCGTCGTAGAGGTAGCCGTCACGGGAGTTGGTGCGCGCCTCGGTGGCGTGCGGGCGGTTGACCGGCAGGTGGTCGGCGTTGATGCCGACGCGGTAGCGGTGCGCGTCGCCGTAGGCGAACAGCCGGCCCTGGAGCATCTTGTCGGGCGAGGGGCCGATACCGGGCACGAAGTGCGCCGGGGAGAAGATCGACTGCTCGACCTCGGCGAAGATGTTCCGCGGGTTGCGGTTCAGCTCCAGCTTGCCGATCGTGATGACCGGGTAGTCCGCGTGCGGCCACACCTTGGTCAGGTCGAACGGGTTGAAGCGGTAGGTCGCCGCGTCCGCCGCCGGCATGATCTGCACGCCCACGGTCCAGCTCGGGAACTCGCCGCGCTCGATCGCCTCGCGCAGGTCGCGCTGGTGGGAGTCGGGGTCCTTGCCCGCGAGGACCTCGGCCTCCTCGGCGGTGAGGTTCTTGATCCCCTGGTCGGTCTTGAAGTGGTACTTGACCCAGAAGACCTCGCCGGCCTCGTTGTTCCACTGGAAGGTGTGCGAGCCGAAGCCGTCCATGTGCCGGTACGACGCCGGGATGCCCCGGTCGCCGAACAGCCAGGTCACCTGGTGCGTGGACTCCGGCGACAGCGACCAGAAGTCCCACACGTTGTCGGCTTCCTGGCTGCCGGTGTACGGGTCGCGCTTCTGGGTGTGGATGAAGTCCGGGAACTTGATCGCGTCCCGGATGAAGAAGACCGGGGTGTTGTTGCCGACGAGGTCGTAGTTGCCCTCCTCGGTGTAGAACTTCAGCGCGAAGCCGCGCGGGTCGCGCACGGCGTCCGCAGCGCCGAGGTTGCCGGCCACGGTCGAGAACCGCAGGAAGACCTCGGTCTGCTTGCCGACCTCGGAGAGGAAGGCGGCACGCGTGTACGGGGTGACGTCCGCGGTCACCGTGAAGGTGCCGTAGGCACCGGCGCCACGGGCGTGCACGACCCGCTCCGGGATGCGCTCCCGGTTGAAGTGGGCCAGCTTCTCCAGCAGGAGCTGGTCCTGGACGAGGACCGGCCCGCCGACGCCCGCCGTCTCGCTGTTCTGATTGTCGGCGACCGGAGCCCCGGCCTCCGTGGTGAGCGGTCCCTGCGTCACGTGCGCCTCCTGCGTCATCACTGACTTGTCCTGTCCTGTGGTCAAAGCCGTCACCGATCCTACAATGGACATTGTCTAAGTCAAGTGATGTTCCAAAGTCACACCTATTCCCGACCTGGGGTCCCTTCCTGTTAGGCTGGTGGCTATGAGCGACCTTCTGGAACGGCTGCGTGGACGCGGATGGCGGATGACCGCGCAGCGGCGCGTGGTGGCCGAGGTCCTGAACGGCGAGCACGTCCATCTGACCGCCGACGAGGTGCACGCGCGCGCCGTCGCGAAGCTGCCCGAGATCTCCCGGGCGACCGTCTACAACACCCTGGGTGAGCTGGTCTCGCTCGGCGAGGTGCTGGAGGTCGCGACGGACAAGCGCGCCAAGCGCTACGACCCGAACGCGCACCGGCCGCACCATCACCTGGTGTGCGCCCGCTGCGGCGCGATCCGCGACGTGCACCCGAACGGCAACCCGCTCGCCGACCTCCCCGACACCGAGCGCTTCGGCTTCACGGTGTCGGACGTCGAGGTGACGTACCGGGGGCTGTGCCCGGACTGCGCGGGCGCGTAGCCGGGACGTGACACCAGGGGGCGCAAGCCCCCTTTTTTTGCTGCCCGGACGCGTCCCGGCGCCTTTTGCCGCCCGGACCGCACCCTGACACCGGAACGACCGAGGGCCGGAACCCATTTCTGGATTCCGGCCCTCGGCCTTCAGTAGCGGGGACAGGATTTGAACCTGCGACCTCTGGGTTATGAGCCCAGCGAGCTACCGAGCTGCTCCACCCCGCGTCGATGAACAAGACACTACGTGACTCCTGCGCCGGGATGCAAATCCCTTGGCCGGCACGTGGCCGGGGTCACGCCGACAGCTCCTCGCGCAGCGCGTCCCGCAGCCGGCCCGCCCGCCTGGCCACCTCCGCCGGACCCAGCTCCACCGCGCGGTCGGCCCAGCGCTGCCCCTCCGCCAGCTCGCCACGACGCGCGTAGACCAGGGCCAGCCGCAGGGCGGCCCGCCCGTGCCCGGCGTCGGCGGCCCGGGCCCACCACACCGCCGCCTCCGGCTCGCTGCCCTCACGGGCGAGCAGCAGCCCGAGGTTGAAGGCGCCGTTGCGCGAACCGGCCTCGGCCGCCGTGCGGTACCACCGCGCCGCCTCCACCACGTCACCCCGGGCGGCGGCCAGCATCCCGACCCGGACCTGCGCCCGCCGGTGCCCCTGGGAAGCCGCCCGCTCGTACCACTCCTCGCACTCGGTCTTCGCGTGCACGATCTCCCCCAGCTCGTGCGCGGGCTCCGGCGGCCGGCGCGCGTCGAGCAGGGTGGCCAGCCGGTATGCGCCCTCCGCGCTGCCGCCCCCCGCGGCGCAGCGCAGATGGCGCTCGGCCTCCTGCTCGTCGCCCTCGCGCAGCCGGGCGATCCCGACCTGGAGCGCGGCCTCGGCGTGCCCGGCCGCGGCGGCCCGCTCGTACCAGCGCAGCGCCATCCGCTCCTCGCCGCGTCCGGCGTACAGGATGCCGAGGTTGAACGCGGCGTCCACGCTGCCGGCCTCGGCGGCCTTGGAGAACCACGGCTCGGCCCCGGTCGTGTCGCCGCCCTGGAGCAGCAGGATGGCCAGGGCGTTGGCGGCCTCCCGGTGCCCGGCGTAGGCGGCCCGCCGGTACCATTGCTCGGCCTGCGCGGTGCGGCCCTGCTCGGCGCAGAGCAGCCCGAGGTTGTAGGCGCCGTTGTCGTCACCGGCGTCCAGTGCGGCCCGGTACCAGCGCTCGGCGGTCTGGGTCTCGCCGCGCTCGGCGTGCAGGGCGCCCAGCGCGTTGGCCGCGTTGCCGTCGCCCTCCTGGGCGGCGCGCAGCCACCACACGGCCGCGCTCTCGGTGTCGCCGGCGTCGCGCAGCAGGAAGCCGAGGGCGCAGGCGGCCCGGGGTTCGCCGTCCTTGGCGGAGGTCAGGTACCAGCGCCCCGCCTCCTTCAGCTCGCCGCGCCGCTCGAGGATCGCCCCCAGCTGGAGCGCGGCCTTCCGGTGCCCGCGCGCGGCGGCCTGCCGGTACCACTGCTCGGCCTCCGGGGCGCCGCTGTCCGGGCCGTTCTCCTCCCCGGGCCACTCCTCCCCGGGTCCGGCGGCGCGGTCGAGCGCCCGGGCCAGCCGGTAGGCGGCCTCGCGGTGCCCGCGCTCGGCGGCGGAGCGCATCCAGTGTTCGGCGCCGGCGTCGCCGCGGTGCTCCAGCAGGTCGGCGAGGGCGTAGGCACCGAGGACGTGGCCCTGCTCGGCGGACTGGCGCAGCCAGTACTCGGCGGCCGGCTCGTCCCCGCGCTCGCGGTGGTAGCGGCCGAGGGCGTGTGCCGCGGCGGCGGACCCGGCCACGGCGGCGATCCGCCACCAGCCGGCCGCCTCCTCGGGGTAGCCGCGCTGGTGCAGCAGGACGCCCAGGTTGTTGGCGGCGGCCCGGTCACCGGCCGCGGTGGCGGCGCGCAGATGGGGTTCGGCCGCGTCCAGATCGCCGCGGCGCAGCAGCATCGCCCCCAGGACACTGGCCGCCTCGGCGTCACCGCTCTGCGCGGCGAGCGCCAGGCGGGTCTCCTCGGCGGCCTCCCCCATGTCCACCAACTCGTCGCGGGCCGACTCCGTACCGGAAGACTGCGCAAATCGCCCTGACTCGAACAGAGTTGCCTTCTCCCCCATAACGTCCATCGTCGCACCACCTGCAACCTGGGTACACCCGGTATACCGCAGCAGCCCGTAAGGTCACTTCGGCGTTTTGTCGACATGCCCACAGAGTGACAAGTCAAACACAAACGTCCTCAACTCCCCACGACGGCGCGGCCGTCCCTCCCCCCGGCACATGAGTTCGCACACCACGAAGGCCCGGATCCCTTTTCCGGATCCGGGCCTTCGATTGCAGTAGCGGGGACAGGATTTGAACCTGCGACCTCTGGGTTATGAGCCCAGCGAGCTACCGAGCTGCTCCACCCCGCGCCGTTGCGTGTCAACCGTACCACGGCGCGGGGCCGGCCCGATCAGCTCGTGTTCTTCCCGCCGTTCTTCTCCCCGGCCTTCTCGCCCGTCTTCCCGGCGTTCTTCCCGCCGGCCTTCTCCTCGGCCTTCTTCTGGGCCTCCTCGGCCCGCTCCAGCGCCTTCTGGAGCTGGTCCTGCGCCTTGGCGTACGCGCCCCAGTCCGGGCCGTCCTTGAGCGCCTGCTGTCCGGCGTCGAAGGCCTTCTGGGCGTCCTGGAGCGCCTGCCTGACCGTCGGGTCGGCGCTGCCTGGCGGGTTGCCGGTGCCGGTCCCCGGCGGCTTGGTGGCCGCACTCTTCGTGCCGAAGACCTTGTCCAGCGCCTCGTCGAGGCTGTTCTCGAACGCGGTCCGGCCGTCGTAGGTCACCAGGACCTTGCGCAGCAGCGGCATCTTGAGTCCGCCGCCGCGGACGTAGACGGGCTCGACATAGAGCAGTCCGCCGTCCAGCGGCACGGTCAGCAGGTTGCCGTACTCGATGTCGGAGTCACCGCCCCGCAGGAGCTTGATCGCGGCGGCGATCTTCTCCTCCGAGTTGAACTTGCTCTGCACCTGCTTGGGGCCGTCGACCGTCGTCCTGGTCGGCAGTTTCAGGATTCTGATGCTGCCGTAGTCCTTGCTGCCGGCCTCCGCGTCGACGGTCATGAACGCGGCCAGGTTGTCCCGCCCGTTCGGCGTGAACGTCGTCGACAGCGAGAACGCCTGCTGCTTCTGGTCCGGCATCTTCATGCTCAGGTAGTACGGCGGCACCGCGTTGCCCGACTTGTTGGTCGGGTCGTTGGGCACCTGCCACACCTCGCTGCCGGTCAGGAACGTCTCGGCGTCCGTCACGTGGTAGCGGGTGAGCAGTTCGCGCTGCACCTTGAACAGGTCCTGCGGGTAGCGCAGGTGGTCCATCAGGTCGTCGGAGATCGCGCTCTTGGGCTGCACCGTGCCGGGGAACGCCTTCATCCAGGTCTTCAGGACCGGGTCCTGGGTGTCCCACTGGTAGAGCTTGACCTCGCCCGTGTAGGCGTCGACCGTCGCCTTCACCGAGTTGCGGATGTAGTTGACCTGGTTCTGCTGCGCCACCACGGCGCGGGAGTTGTTGGTCGCGGTCAGCGAGTCGGCCGTCGTGTCGCCGAGGGTCGTACGGGAGGAGTACGGGTAGGCGTTGGTGGTGGTGTAGGCGTCGACGATCCACTGGATGCGGCCGCCCACGACCGCCGGGTACGCGTCGCCGTCGATGGTCAGCCACGGGGCGACCGCCTCCACGCGCTCCTTGGGCGTGCGGTTGTACAGGATCCGCGAGCCCTTGCCGATCGCGCCCGAGTACAGGATCTGCGGCTCGTTGAAGGTCAGCGCGTAGGCGGCCCGGTTCACCGGGTTGTCGAGGTTGACGCCGCTGCCGCCCCGGTACTTCGTCGGCTTCTCACCGTCGTTGTCGGAGTAGTCGATCTCCTCCTGGGGACCGCCGACGATCGAGTAGGTGGTGGTCTTCTCGCCGTAGTAGACCCGCTGCTCGTAGGTGCCGAGGTCGCCCCTGGACGGCAGGTCGTACTCGGTGAAGACCGGCTCGCCGTCCTGCGCCTCGGTGCCCTTGGCGGCGACCACGCCGAAGCCGTGCGTGTAGCGGAAGTGGTCGTTGATCCAGTTGTTCTTCGGGATGCCGGTCAGGTCCAGCTCGCGCAGCCCGATGACCGTGTCCTGTTCCTTGCCGTCCTTGCCGCGGTACCGGTCGACGTCCAGGTTGGTCGGGAAGCCGTAGTAGTTCTTCATCTGCTGACGCTGCTGGAACGTCGGCGAGACGATGTTCGGGTCCATGATCCGGATGCTCGCCGCGTCGTTCACGTCACCGCGCAGCTTGCTCTTGTTCTTGGTCGTGGACTCGCCTTCGTACCGGGTGACCTTGGTGTCGTCGATGCCGTACGCCTTGCGGGTGGCCTCCAGGTTCTTCTGGACGTACGGCGCCTCCTTGGCCTGCTCGTTCGGCTGGACCTGGAATTTCTGCACGATGGCGGGGTACAGGCCGCCGATGAGGATCGCCGAGAGCACCATCAGGCCGAAGCCGATGACGGGCAGCTGCCAGGTGCGCCGCCACAGCGTGGCGAAGAACAGCAGCGCGCAGATGACGGCGATGCAGAACAGGATGGTCTTGGCCGGCAGATAGGCGTTGGCGTCGACGTAGCGCAGGCCCGTCCAGTTGTCGGTCGACCGGAAGTCGCTGGACTTGACGGCCAGGCCGTACCGGTCGAGCCAGTAGGCGACCGCCTTCAGGGCGACGAAGATGCCGAGCAGCACCGACAGGTGGCCGGTCGCGGCGGCGGTGGCCCGCGCGCCCGGGCTGGTCACGCGCAGCCCGCCGTACAGGTAGTGCGTGAACGCGGCGGCGATCAGGCACAGGACGGTGGCGGCGAAGCCGAAGCCGAGCAGGAACCGGTACCAGGGCAGGTCGAAGGCGTAGAAGGCGATGTCGAGGTGGAACTGCGGGTCCTTCTGGTGGAAGGGCACGCCGTTCACCCACATCAGCCAGGTCCGCCACTGGCCCGCCGCCGAGGCGCCCGCGATCAGCCCGACCAGGCAGGTGACGGCGAGCAGCAGCCACTTCTTGTACGGCGCGATGCCCAAGCGGTAGCGGTCCAGGCTCTGCTGCTCCATGGACATGGCGCTGAGCGGGGGCCGCAGCCGGTGCGCGAGCCAGATGTTGAGGCCGACCACCGCGGCCATCAGCAGGCCGAAGACGAAGAACAGCCCGATCTTCGTGGACAGGGTGGTGGTGAACACGGACGAGTAGTGCACCGACCGGTACCAGAGCCAGTCCGTCCAGAAGCCCGCGAACATGGTGAACACCATGCCGAGGGCGGCGAGGACCCCCAGTGTCACGAGCAGGGCCCGGACCTTCCGGGAGGGTCGGCCCGCCCTGATCCGTGGCCCCGTCGGGCCTCCGCCGCGGTCCGGCATCTGGAAAGCCAAGGTGCGCCCCTCGAAGTTCGCTGTCGTTCCGTCAGGCCCTCGGGTTCGCGGGCCCACCGTGGCCCCCCGTGACCGCGGGCCCACACCTATGCAACTTACTCACCGTTTACTCGGTTCCCGATTCCGGCCGGGAACGAGGCAGGATTGTGACCATGTCCAACACTCCCATGGCAGCGAGCCCGCTCACCCGGGCCGTACTCGAGATCGACGAGTACGTCTCCGGCCTCGGCTGGGACCGGCCCGCTCGCCTTTTCGCCCTCGTAGACACCGCACGGCTGCGGGCTCAGGAACCGTCGCTCGCGGCCCAGCTGGGCCTCGGGGACGAGTCCGAGACCGCCGGTCTCACCCCGATCGAGCAGGACGAGGTCCCGTCCGGCAAGCCGCTCGACGAGTTCCTCGCCACCATCGCCTGGCCCGACGCGGTCGCCGGCTGCGCGCTCACCGTGGAGCGGCTGATGCTGCCGCCGTCCGCCGAGACCCAGGTGCCCTCCGACCTGGACGAGGCCCGGCTGGCCGAGTGGGTCGCCCGGCACCCCGAGCGGCAGGAGGTCCGGATGACGGTGGCCGTGCTGCGGGACGGCAGCCGCGAGTCGGCGCTGCGGCTGCGCGAGAAGGACTCCCCGACGGAGGTCCTGACCGGCCCCGACCTGGTGCCGGGCCTGGCGGACGCGCTGGCGGCGACGTTCGCGGACTGAACCGTCCGCCGCGGTACGGCGCTGGGGGCGCTCCTCGCCCACGGGGGGCGCCCCAGCCGTGTCAGGGGCCCGCTCAGCCCTTGGCGGTGCACTTCGGCAGGGCGGCGAGGTTACCGCCTCGGATGTCCTCGAGCGCGTCGAGCGCGTCGCCCATGGTCTTCACCTTGACCAGGGTGAGCCCGTCCGGGGTGTCCTTGGCCGCCGCCGCGCAGTTGTCGGCGGGGGTGAGGAAGTACCGGGCGCCCTTGTCGCGCGCGCCGACGGTCTTCATCTCGATGCCACCGATCGGGCCGACCGCGCCGTTGTCGTCGATGGTGCCGGTGCCGGCGACGAAGGTGCCGCCGGTGAGGCTGCCCGGGGTGAGCTTGTCGTAGATGCCGAGCGCGAACATCAGGCCGGCGCTGGGTCCGCCGACGTCGGCGAGCTTGATGTCGATGGTGAACGGATAGGTGTGGTCGGTGCCGGCGGAGATGCCGACGACGGCCCGTCTGGCGCCGCCGTCGTCGGCGGCGCGGGTCGTGATCGTGACCTTCCGGGTGCCGGTGGCCTCCTTGTGGGCCTTCTCGGCGGCGGCCTGGTCCTTGGCGGGGACGACCGTGAAGACGACGTTCTGACCGGGCTTGTGCCTGGTCACCAGCTTGGCGACGTCGGCCGGCTGCTTGACCGCCGTGCCGTCGACGGCCTTGATCACGTCGCCGGCGTGCAGCCGGCCCTCGGCCGGGGAGCCCTTGACGACCGTGGAGACGATCACCCAGGACTTCACCGGCAGGTGCAGTTCCTTCAGGGCGGCGACCTTGGCGCTCTCCTGGGACTGGCTGAACTCCTCGGCGTTCTCCTGGCTGGACTGCTCCTCCGTCTTGCCGTCCGGGTAGAGCGTGTCGTGCGGGACGATCTTGCTGTCGTGGGCCAGCCAGCCGTAGACGGCCTCGACGAGGTTCATCCGGTAGTCGGCGCCGGTGACCCGGACGGTGGTCATGTTCAGGTGGCCGTCGGCCGGGTACGTCTTGTGGCCGGAGATCTGCAGCACCGGCTCGCCGTCGTGCTTCCCGAGCGTGTTCACGGTCGGGCCGGGGGACATCTCCGCGTACGGCACGGGGATGAGCACTCCCGCGCACAGGAGCGCGATCAGCATCAGGGTGGAGGCGAGCATCGTCACGGTGCGGCGTGGCATGCCACGACAGTACGGGACGCCACTGTCAGAGCGCCGTCAGGGCACCCCCGTCACGCGCCGCGCGCACCCGGCCGGGACTTCTCCATGGCCTCGCGGAAACGGGCGTATCCGTCCAGCTCGGGGCCGTCGCCGCGCACCTTGCGGGTCCGGTTGGCCCAACTGCCCCACAGGCCGCCGCCGACCGCGGCCACCAGCGGGATCAGCAGCCAGACAAGCACCCCCATGCCGACCTCCTACGCCATGAGCGTCCGCAACTGACTGATCAGCAGATTAACCATCCGCAGGGACAACGCTCACGCCAGGGTGCCGGTTACGCAACCGGAGGGGGTGGTGCGGGGGACGCGCGGGGTGATGCGCCCGGGGCCGGCAGGCGCCCCCGCACGGCGGTACGCCCGGGGGATCAGCAGGCTCCCACCCACTCCTCGGTGCCGTCCGAGAACTTCTGGTGCTTCCAGATGGGCACCTCGTGCTTGAGGTCGTCGATCAGCTTGCGGCAGGCGTCGAAGGCCTCCGCGCGGTGCGGGCAGGCCACGGCGACGACCACGGCGAGGTCCCCGATCCGCAGATCGCCCACCCGGTGGACGGCGGCGAGCGCCCGCACGGGGTGGTCGGCCGCGACCTTCTCGGCGATCCGCCGCATCTCGGCCTCGGCGCTGGGGTGGCAGGAGTAGCCCAGCGCGTCCACGTCGGCCCCGCCGTCGTGGTTGCGCACGGTGCCCACGAACAGCGCGATGCCCCCGGCCGCGGCGTCCCCGACGGCGCGGAAGACCTCGTCCACGGAGAGCGGTGTCTCGCGGACGGCGATCAGCTTGACGGGGTCCTCGGCGGCCCGCTCACCCGGGTGGTCGTTCGTGAGTGCCATGCGCCCATCGTGCCCCACGGGTCCGGCATCGGGGAATACGACGTTCAGCAGCACGCGCGCGGGGGCGGTTTGGAGGCTCCTACAGGGGCCGCGTGCCGGCGCCGGTGGGCGGCGTCCGAGCGCGCCGCCGGCTCTCTGGGCGTCTGCCTTGTCTGTCTCGCGGGTGCCGCCGGCCTTCCGGGTGCCCTCCGTACCCGTCTCGCAGGAGCCGCCAGGCCCTCCGGGTGCCCTCCGTACCCGTCCCGGAGGCGCCGCCAGGCCCTCCGGCCCGGTTCAGACGCGCCGTCGTGCCTTCCGGGCCCGGCGTACGACGGCCGCCGCGCCCAGCAGGGCGACGGTCGCTCCCGCCGCCCCGGCCGCCGTCGCGTCCTTGCGGCCCAGCCGCCGTCCGGCGACCGTGCGCCGCCCGGACACCTCCTCCAGCAGCTCCGCGAGCACCTCCTCGTTGGTCCACTTCGGCCGCCATCCGGCGTCGTGCAACCGGCTGCCGCTGACCACCCAGGGGTACATCGTGTACGCCAGGTCCCCCGCCGGCGACGGGGTGAGGCCGATCCGGTGCAGCCGGGCCGCCGCGCCGAGGGCGACCGCCGACGGCAGCTCCATGCGCCGGATCCCGCTCAGCTCCTCGACCTCCTCCTGCTCCAGCCACCCGTCGCAGCCGACGGCCAGTTCCCCGTCGGCCTTCTCCAGTACGGCGTACTCCAGCGCGCTGCACAGGTCCTCGACGTGGCAGAACTGCCAGGCGGGCCGTGATCCGGCCACGACCAGCAGCCGCGGCGACTCGAAGTACCTGGTCAGCGCGGTGTCGGTGCCGCCGACCAGGACGGCCGGCCGGACCACGGTGACGTTCAGCCCCGGATGCGCGCGCGGGGCGCGCCGCGCCAGCCGCTCGATCTCCAGCAGGTCCCCGACCCCGGTCGCCTCGGCGGTGGCGCGCAGCTCGGCGTCCTCCGACAGGGGCAGCTCGTTGTCGGGCAGCGCGCCGTAGACCATCGCCGAGGTGCACAGCACCACCCGGTGCACGCCGGCCGCCGCGGCGGCCGTCAGCACGGTCTGGGTCCCCCGGACGTTGTAGGCCGTGCGCGCCGCCGGGTCGGTCTCCAGGTCGAGGTCGAGGGCGAGGTGGACGACCACGTCGGCGCCGCGCAGCTTGTCCGCGATCGCCGGGTCGCGCACGTCGAGGATGTGCCACCGGGCCTCGGCGCACTCGCCGCGCCGCTCGTCGATGGCGACGACCTCCTTGATCTCCCCGGAGGCGGCGAGCCGCTCGGTGAGCAGGGCGCCGACCCCGCCGGCCGCGCCGGTCACCGCGACGACGGGCCCGCGCACGGCGGAGGAGGTTGAACGGTTTCGCGCTGCGCGAACCTGCGGATCTGGGGAACTCACCGGGCGTCTCCAGCGGTTGTCTTCAGTACGCGCGCGAGTGACGCGTACGTACCAGGTGCATCCATCCTGCCGCAGGCCTTCCGCAGGCGAAGCACCGAGGCCCCATCGGGTCCGGGTGTCTACGCTGGGTGGTGTTGTCGGGCAGCCGCGCCGCCGGGAGAACCGGTGGCCTTACCAGCCGAGGATTCCCGTGAGTGACACCCCATTCGGTTTCGGCCTTCCGCCGGAGGAGCCGGAGGACGGCGACGAGGGCAAGAAGAAGGACCAGCAGAGCGGTGGTGGGCAGGGACCGGCCAATCCGTTCGGTTTCGGCGGCCTGCCCGGAGCCGGCGGCTTCGGCGGCCCCGGCGCCGACAACCCGCTCGCAGCCATGTTCGGCTCCCTGAACCCCAGCGACCTGGGCGCGGCCTTCCAGCAGCTCGGTCAGATGCTCTCGTACGAGGGCGGGCCGGTGAACTGGGACATGGCCAAGCAGATCGCCCGCCAGACGGTCGCCCAGGGCGCGCCGAACGGCACCAAGGACGCCAGCGTCGGCGCGGCCGAGCGCCGGGCCGTGGAGGAGGCCGTCCGCCTGGCCGACCTGTGGCTGGACGACGCGACGTCCCTGCCGTCGGGCTCCGCCTCGGCGGTGGCCTGGTCGCGGGCGGAGTGGGTCGAGGCGACGCTGCCCGCCTGGCAGGAGCTGGTCGACCCGGTCGCCGAGCGGGTCGGCGTGGCGATGGGCGATGTCCTGCCGGAGGAGATGCAGGCCATGGCGGGCCCGCTGATCGGCATGATGCGCTCGATGGGCGGCGCCATGTTCGGCACGCAGATCGGGCAGGCCGTGGGCGTGCTCGCGGGCGAGGTCGTCGGCTCCACCGACATCGGCCTGCCGCTGGGCCCGGCCCGCAAGGCCGCCCTGCTCCCGGCCAACGTGGAGGCGTTCGGCAAGGACCTGGGCGTGCCCCAGGAGGAGGTGCGCCTGTATCTCGCCCTGCGCGAGGCCGCCCACCAGCGTCTGTTCGCCCATGTGCCGTGGCTGCGCTCGCACCTGTTCGGCGCGGTCGACGGCTACGCGCGCGGCATCAAGGTCGACACGGCCAAGCTGGAGGACGTGGTCGGCCAGTTCGATCCGCAGAACCCGGAGCAGCTGCAGGACGCGCTCCAGCAGGGCATGTTCCAGCCGGAGGACACGCCCGAGCAGAAGGCGGCCCTGGCCCGTCTGGAGACGGCTCTGGCGCTCGTGGAGGGCTGGGTGGACGCGGTGGTGCACGCCGCCGCGAAGCCGCGCCTGGGGTCCGCCGACGCGCTGCGGGAGACGCTGCGCCGCCGGCGCGCGACCGGCGGCCCGGCGGAGCAGACGTTCGCCACGCTGATCGGCCTGGAACTGCGTCCGCGCCGGCTGCGCGACGCCTCCCGGCTGTGGGCCTCGCTCACGGACGCGCGCGGGGTCGACGGCCGGGACGGCCTGTGGGCCCACCCGGACATGCTGCCGACCGCGACCGACCTGGACGACCCGGACGGTTTCGTGCACCGCGAGCAGCTGGACTTCTCCGAGCTGGACAAGATGCTCGGCGAGGCGGCGGGCGGCCACGGCAAGCCGGACCTGCGCAAGAAGGACGACGACGAGACCGAGGGCGACGGCGCCGAGTGAGCCTGTACGACGACGCGGTCCTGGTCCTGAAGGGGTACGAGGGCCAGGAGGACCTGCGCCGGTCGTACCTGGATCACCTGGCGGCCCGCCCGGACGGCATGTGGAAGGCCTGTGACGCCGGCCATGTCACGGCCAGTGCCCTGGTGATCGATCCCGGGCACGGCCGGGTGCTGCTCACGCTGCACCGGAAGCTGCGGATGTGGCTCCAGATGGGCGGCCACTGCGAGCCGGGCGACCCCACGCTGGCGGCGGCGGCCCTGCGGGAGGCCACGGAGGAGTCCGGGATCGGCGGCCTGACCCTGCTGCCCGGCGGCCCGGTGCGGCTGGACCGGCATCCGATCCCGGCGCCCTGCAACTGGCACTACGACGTGCAGTACGCGGTCCTGGCGCCGCCGGGCGCGGTGCAGGAGATCAGCGAGGAGTCCCTCGACCTGCGCTGGTTCGCCTATGACGAGGTGGCCGGGGTGGCCGACGAGTCGGTCCTGCGCCTGCTCGAGGCCACGCGCGCCAGGCTCTGACGTGTGACCGGCGAGGTAGGGGGCGTCCGCTCGGGCGGGCGCCCCTTACCTGGTCCGGCTCAGCTCCAGACGTTGCCCTGGTTCTGGCCGCGCGCCCCCTGCTGGCCCATGCCGAACTGGGCGGCGAGGCCCTGCCCGATCACGGCGTTCTGCGGCGGCAGCAGCTCGCTGGGCTGGACGAGCGCGAACCCGGAGCCCATGAAGCTCAGCTCCCAGCCCTCACCGGTGGTGCCGCGCCGGCGCCACACGCCGGAGGAGTGCGTCTGGGCCTGCATCTGCACGCGCAGCCCGGTGGACCAGGCCACGATCGCGTCGGCGTCGCAGTTGACGTACTTGTCGGGTGTGACCTGCATCAGCAGGGGGGCGCCCGAGGTCGTCAGGGCGACCTTGCCGCGCCCGGTGATGTTCAGCTGGTACTTCCCGGAGCCGGAGATGCCGTACAGGCTGTCCACGGCGATGACCTCGTGGTGCAGCGAGGAGTCCATGGCGAGGACGTAGGAGCTGTCGACGGTCAGCCCGTCCTGTCCGACGTCCATGATGTGCACGTGCTGGGCGAGGTTGGCGAGGTAGACCGTGCCCTGGCCGTGGCAGCGCATCAGGTCCAGGCCCTCGCCGGTGTGCGCACGCGCGCGTGCCTGCCGGTTGCCCTGGTACTCGGCGTCGAACTCGACCAAGCCCTGGTAGGCGACCATGGTGCCCTTGCGGGCGAGGAGGTCGTCGTGGCCGTCCAGGGTGATCCGGAGCAGCTGCGCGTTCTGCAGGCTCCAGCGTTCCTGGGTCTGGAGGTCGTTGTGCGCGAAAAGCGGGCTCTGCATGGTGTTCTGGCTCCCCCTCAGCCCCGGATCCGGAGGCGGTCGGTGCTGTCCTCGCTGGGCTGGACGACGACGATGCCCTGTCCGGAGAAGGCCATCTGGTAGGCCTCGCCGCTGCCCCGGCCGATCAGCGACTGGGCCTTGAAACTGCGCTTGCCCTTCACCTTCAGGTTGGGCGACCAGGCGACGAGCGCGTCCGGGTCGACGTACGTCTCGTCCTCGCCGCCCCCGCAGTCCACGACGATCGGCGTGCCCCGGGAGGTCAGCGCGACCCAGCCCTGACCGGAGATCCTCGTGTTCCACAGGCCCTGGCCGGCGAACTTCGCGAGCCCCTTCACCCGCTCCACGCCCCAGCTGAGGTGGGCGTCGAAGGCGAGGAGGTTGGTGGCGTTGACGGAGATGCCGTCGCCGTCGAGGTTGATCACGACGACGTCGGCGCCGTAGTCGGCGAGGTAGAGCAGGCCGTCGCCGGAGCACTTCATCAGCGGCGCGCCCTCGCCGGTGGCCCAGTCGCGGGCGATCTGGCGGACGGCGGGCGGGTTGGGCTCGTACTGGATGAAGCCCTCGTAGGCGACCATCGAGCCCACGCGCGCGAGGAGGTCGTTCCCGGTCTGGAGGGCGACCTTCAGCATGTGGCTGCCGTGGTTCTCCATGCGGGCGGTGACGGGTGCGGGGGTGAAGCCCGCGAGCGGCTGGTTCATGACGGGCTCCCTCAGACCTCGTACGGCTGGACGACGATGAAGTTGCCGGGGGCGCCCCGGAACTGGAGGTTGACGCTCTCGCCGGTGTCGCCCGGGTAGGCGTTGCGGCGCATGCGGACCTGGCTGGAGACGATCACCTGGGAGCCGGCCGACCAGGCGACGACGGCGTTGCAGTCGGCGAAGGTGGTCGGGGTGACCGGCAGCACCACCGGGGTGCCGTGCGTCTTGACGACGATCGTGCCGGTGCCCTGGAACTGCATGGTGAACAGCGCGCCGCCGGGGATGCCGTGGCCCTCGATGCGGCGGACCTCGTAGCTCAGGCTCTCGTCGAAGGCGAGGACGTTCTCCGCGGAGACGCAGATCGCGTCGCCCTGGAGCTCGACGGGGTGCAGATGGGCGGAGTTCTCGGCGAGGAAGACCTGGCCCTGGCCGGAACAGCGCATGAGCTGCATCTCCTGGCCGGTGGCGTTGCCCACGACGCGGCCCATGAAACCGGCGCCCTTGTAGCCGAAGTCGACCTTGCCCTGGTAGAGCACCATGCTGCCCTGCCGGGCCAGCACCGGCCGGCCGCCGATGCCGAGGTCCACGCGGACGAGCGCCTTGTTCTGCTGGGTCCAGCGCCGGCCGGTCGGCGTCTCCTTGAACATCTGGAGCGCGGCCGTCACCCCGGCACCGCCCTGCGGCGCGCCCTGCGGCACTTCGTAGCCGGCGGGCCGGCCGGGTGCCTGCCCGTAGCCCGGGGGCATGGGCGGGGCGGGCTGATCGGCGCCGTAGGGGGCGGGCTGACCGTATCCCGGGGGCATCGGCGCGCTCGGCAGGCCGCCGTACGAAGGCTGCTGGGGCGGGCGGCCGTAGGGCGTGGGGGCCGCGGGAGCGGGGGTGGCGGGTGCGGCCGGCGGTGGGACGGTGCCGCCGGGCGGGGCCAGGGGGGCGACGACCGTGGGGGCCGCGTGCACGTGCGGCGCGGGCGCCGGGGGCGGGGTGTGCCCGGGCGGCGGGGCGAAACCCTGCGGGGCAGACGCGGGTGCGGGGGCCGGTGCGGCTTCCGGACCGGGCGGGGCGGCGAACGCGGGCGGCGGCGCGGCCGGGGCCGAGGGGGCAGCGGCCTGGGCGGGCGGGGCGAAGCCGGGGATCCCGCCGGGCTGCGGCTGCTGCGGGGCGGCGGGGGCGGGGGCCTCCTCCTCCAGCACCTCGCCGCCGAAGTTCCTCAGCAGCGCCTCCAGGCCGCCGTCGAAGCCCTGCCCGACCGCGGCGAACCGCCATCCGTCCTTGAAGTAGAAGTCACCGAGCATCACGGCCCGCTCGGTGGAGAACTCCGAGCCGTCGAAGGAGTACCGCGCGACCTCTTCGCCGCCCGCCACGATGCGCAGGTACCCGGGGCCGATCTGCGACATCTGGCCGGCGCCGTCGATGGTCGCCGTGAAGGACAGCTTGCGGATCCCGGAGGGGACCCGGTCGAGCGTGACCCGGAACGACTCGGTGTCGCCCGCCTGCGCGCCCAGCAGCTGGATGGACTCCTCGGGCGACTTCGGCTGGTTGAAGAAGACGAAGTACCGGTCGTCCGAGAGCCGTTCGTCGGCGTCCAGCCCGAAGCAGCTGATGTCGAAGGTCAGCCCGGGACCCGAGATCCGCACGCCTACGTACAGATCCGTGCCCAGCGTGAGGTCGCTGATCCTGGCCTTGTGGCCGCGTTGGAATTCCCTGGCCATGCGTTACGACCGTCCCCCATCCCGAATGCGAGTGCGTCGCGTCAGGCTAACGGCAAGGACCGACAGCGAGGCCGAAGGGTCCTGGTCGGTACAGAGCCGGTACACAATCGCGCCCGGTCGCGGACACGACAGGCGCCCGGGCGGGCGGGGTGTCAGTCGTCCCGCTCGCCGCGCGCGCCCGGCACGTGCGGCAGCCGTGCGGCGGCGACCACCCCTTCGAGGTATCCGCGGGCCCGCTCGGTGCGCGGATAGGCGTCCAGCAGCCGCCAGAAGTCGGGACCGTGCCCGGGGACCAGCAGATGCGCCAGTTCGTGACAGAGCACGTAGTCCACGACGTAATCCGGCATCCCCTGGAGGCGGTGCGAGAGCCGGATGCTGCCCTCGGCGGGGGTGCACGAACCCCAGCGGGTGTTCTGGTTGGTGACCCAGCGCACGGACACGGGCCGGGCCCGGCCGTCGAAGTACTGGGCCGACAGCCGTTCGGCACGCTCGGCCAGCTCGGTGTCGCCCAGCCTCTTCCTGCTCTCCTGGGCGGCGAGTTTGTCGAGCATGACGGTCACCCAGCGCTGCTCCTCCGCCTTGGACATACGGGCGGGGATCAGCACGACGGTGCGATCGCCCTCGCGGTACGCGGAGACCGTGCGACGGCGCCGGGTGCTCCTGCGGACCTCGATCGCGCTCGCGCCCGGGCCGCCGGGCGGCTGGCTCGTCGTACTGCGCGGTGGTTCACCGGCGCGGTGCAGAGGGTCGGCGGGCACGCCCCGACGTTACCCGGTGGGCACGGGCAAAGTCCCGGCGCCGGAAGCGTTCACCGCCGATCCCCCACCATGTGTTTGATTCGTACGACCGATCCGCCGTTCCGTTCTGCCCATATTCATATATTTCGATGGATTGACGCACTCTTCGATTTGTACGATGAACCCGTCCGCCTGTGGATAACTTTCGGCACCCGGCGGCCGGTCCGGGCATGCTGGCAGTCGTTTCTTTCCCGCTCGTTCCGCTCTGGGACTTTTCGATGGGTACGGGGGTCTGGCATGCATCCGATGGTGAAGCCCGCACTGCGGCGCGGCTGGCGCGACCGCGGCACTGTGCAGTTCGGGATGACCCCGGCCCACGCGGTGACGCTGGGCCCGGTGGACCCGGCGACCGAGGGCTTGCTGAAGCTGCTCGACGGCACTCGCGGGCTGGCCTCGCTGCGCGAGGAGGGCCGCCGTGCGGGCGTGCCGGCCGCCCGGGTCGACACCCTGGTGACCCGACTGGCCCGGGCCGGCCTCGTCGACGACGCCCGCGGCGGCGGCCCGGCCGCGGCCGCGCTGCGGGAGACGACGGACGTCCTCGACCGGCTGCGCCCCGACCTGGCCTCGCTGTCCCTCGTCACCCCCGAGCCGGGCGCCGCACCGGCCCGGCTCGCCGCCCGGCGCGCGCTGAGGGTGCGGGTGCGGGGCGCGGGCCGGGTCGGCGCCCTGCTGGCGTCGGTGCTGGCGGGCGCCGGCGTCGGCGAGGTCGACGTGCACGACGGGGGCCGCGTCGAGCCGTGGGACCTGGCACCCGGCGGGCTCACCGCCGAGTCGCTCGGTGACCGCCGGGACGCGGCGGCGCGGGCCGCCGTCCGCCGCGCCGCACCCGGCCGCCCGCCGCGCCATGCCCATCGCCCGGGGTCGGGCGCCGGAGATCCGGGCTTCTCCCTGGTGATCCTCGCGCCCCGGGAGGACATCGCCGTGCACGCCCCGGACCCTTACGCCGCCGAACCGCTCCTGGCCTCCGGCACGCCCCATCTGTACGCCGGTGTGGTGGAGGGCACGGGCGTCGTCGGGCCGCTGGTCCTGCCCGGCGAGTCGGGCTGTGCCGGCTGCCTGGACCGGGACCGCCGGGACCGGGACCCGGCCTGGCCCCGCCTGGTCACCCAGTGGCGCTCCGGCCGGGTCCGCCGGGTCGCGGCCTGCGATCTGGCCCTGGCCACGACGGTGGCCGGCCTCGCGGCGGCGCACGCCCTGGCCTTCCTCGACGGGCGGTCACCGGCCGGCGCGGGCACCCGCTGGGAGGTCCGCCTGCCCGGCCTCGACTGGCACGCCCGCCCGGTCCGGCCGCATCCGGAGTGCGGCTGCGGGGCGGCGACGAGAAGGAAACGGGAGCGCTCCTCAACCGACGGGGAGCAGCGCGAGACAATGGCGGTGCAACGGCCGTCGACGGAGCGACGAAGCGAAGCAGGCGCGGCACGGCCGACTGGGACCTGGAGGGCGCATGTCTGATCTTCCCCGGAAGGCGGTCACCCGTACCGCCAAGCTCGCCGCGCTCCCGCTCGGCTTCGCCGGGCGGGCGACCTGGGGGCTGGGCAAGCGGATCGTGGGCGAGTCCGCGGAGCTGGTCGGCCGCGAGCTGCAACAGCGCACGGCGGAGCAGCTTTTCAAGGTGCTCGGCGAGCTGAAAGGCGGCGCGATGAAGTTCGGGCAGGCCCTGTCCGTCTTCGAGTCGGCGCTGCCGGAGGAGGTCGCCGGCCCCTACCGGGCGGCCCTGACCAAGCTCCAGGAGGCGGCTCCGCCCATGCCGACCCGCACGGTGCACTCGGTGCTCGAGGAGCGGCTGGGCGCTCACTGGCGGGAGCTGTTCGAGGAGTTCGAGGACAAGCCGGCCGCCGCGGCCTCGATCGGCCAGGTGCACCGGGCGGTGTGGCACGACGGCCGCGAGGTCGCGGTCAAGGTGCAGTACCCGGGCGCCGGTGAGGCGCTCCTCTCCGATCTCGGCCAACTGAGCCGGTTCGCCCGCCTGTTGGGTCCGCTCATCCCGGGCATGGACATCAAGCCGCTGATCGCGGAGTTGCGGGACCGGGTCTCCGAGGAGCTGGACTACGGCCTGGAGGCCGAGGCCCAGGCCGCGCACGCCGAGGAGTTCGCGGACGACCCCGACGTGGTGGTCCCGGCGGTGGTGCACCAGTGCGAGCAGGTCCTGGTGACCGAGTGGATCGACGGCGTCCCGCTGTCGGAGATCATCGCGGACGGCACCGAGGAGCAGCGCGACCGGGCCGGTCAGCTCCTGGCCCGCTTCCTGTTCTCCGGCCCGGCGCGTACCGGCCTGCTGCACGCCGATCCGCATCCGGGCAACTTCCGGCTGCTGCCCGGCGGGCCGGGCGGGGAGGACGACTGGCGCCTCGGCGTCCTGGACTTCGGCACGGTCGACCGGCTCCCCGGCGGCCTGCCGGCCCCGATCGGCGTCTCCCTGCGGATGACCCTGGACGGGCAGGCGGAGACGGTCTACGAACTGCTCTGCGCGGAAGGGTTCGTCAAGGAGACCATCGAGCTGGACCCGGAAGCGGTCCTGGACTATCTGCTGCCGATCATCGAGCCGGCCCGGGTGGACTCGTTCACCTTCACCCGTTCCTGGATGCGCGGCCAGGCCGCCCGGATCGCCGACCCGCGCTCCCCCGCCTACCAGCTCGGCAAGCGGCTCAACCTGCCTCCGGCCTATCTGCTGATACACCGGGTGACGCTCAGCACCATCGGGGTCCTGTGCCAGCTGGGTGCCACGGTCCGGTTGCGGGACGAGCTGGAGGAATGGCTGCCGGGCTTCGCGTCCGGCGCGGCCGGGGCCGACCCTGACGACACCGATGGGGACGAGGAGGAGTCCGCGGCGGGGGCGTGAGCCCGCGCTCCGAAGTCCGGGAGAACTTCTCGCCGGGGGCGCGACGTGCCGCGGGGGCCGGTCCGTTCGGCCGGACCGGCCCCCGCGGGGAAGCTTCGCCTCCCGGGTCCGGGAGGCCACCGCTGCTCAGGTGTGCCGACTACTGCATGACGGCCATGGCGAGCGCGCGGCGCGCGCGCAGCGAGGCACGCTCGGCCCGGCGCTGCATCCGCTGGGCGACCGCCAGGCGCATGGCCCGGCGTTCCCGTACGGCGTCATGAAGCCGGTCGTGCATATGCGCACGAGCCAGGGCTTCTTGCATGAGTTGCATCTCACGGTTCCTGTTCTGGCGCGCTTCGGTGGCGCCGGTGATGGTGGAGTCTGGGGTCGCGGAGCCGGCGGGCTCGCTGGCGGACGGCTTCATCGGGGCCTGCTTCTTGGGGTCGTGCGTGAGGGGGCGATCGATCGTTCCTGCGGTGTTCATGCTGTGACCGGGTTCTTCCGCGGGCGGCCACGCGGCCGCTTCCGGGCGACGACGACCCCCTGGACGAACAGCTCGCCACCCCAGACACCCCAGGGCTCGCGCCGCTCCTTGGCACCGGCGAGGCATGCCTCCATCAGCGGGCAGGTGCGGCACAGGGACTTGGCGTACTCCACGTCCGCGGGCGACTCGGCGAAGAAGACCTCCGGGTCGTAGGAGCGGCAGGGCACGGCTACGCCGAGGTTCTCGATGGCGTCGTCGAGCGCGGTGAGCGCGGTGAGGGGGGTCAAGGCGGAGTCCTCCGTGAGGCCGGGCGGGGGGATCGTTTGCGAAGGCGGTACGGACGGGGCGTGCGCTTCGAGTTGCACGATGGGTTCTTCCTCGTCTGTTGGTCCGGCCGGTTGACCGGGTGTCGGCTTGGTACCGGGTTCTTTTCTTGTCCCGAGGCCCCTTCGCTCCGCCGTCCCGTTCGGGACAAACAGAAGGGCCGCGGATCCCGGATGGGGTTCCGCGGCCCTGAAGGCGCCGGCCTGATCGATGATCAGGCTGGATCACTCCAGGGTTCTGGCCCACGGAAGGCCCACATCAGGTGGTGCTGCGTCGTCTGCTTCATGAATCCGGCACCGGCCGCCGCAAAGGCATAGGCGTGCGCCTGTGCCGCTACCGCTTCCAGTGCCTTGGTCGGTCGCTCATTGCGCTCGCGGACAGGAAGAACCGCGAGGGCAGGGGAGGACGCCGGACGCACGGCACGGATGCCGGACAGACCGGTGCCCTGGTCCGGGGCGCCGAGCATGCACGTGGAGACGGTCGAGCGATCGGTCAGTTTGGCCGTGCTGATGGTGCTGAAGTTGATGCTGATCACTGGACTCGCCTCCTCTCGGCGTCTTGGGGACCGGGGTGAACCAGTCCGCTCGGATGTGCAAGTACAACACGGAACCGGGGCCTTCGAGAAGGCCGCTGCTTCCGTGCCTAGAACCTATGGGGATTGCCGGGGCATGCGCAAACTATTTTTTCGACGAGTTCCCATCAGTCGTCCCCTCCGGCCTCACCAGGCTCCTGACCTGCACAGATGGCCAGAACGTCGGCGCCGTAGCTGCGCAGCTTGCGGCTGAGGACACCGGGGATGCGGGCGAGTTCGGCGGAGGTCTCCGGGCACGTTTCCGCGATGGCCATGAGTGTCCGGTCCGTGAAGACGCAGAAGTCCGGCTGGCCGCTCCGCTCGGCCTGGACCGCCCGCCACTCGCGCAGCCGCTCGTAGAGTCCTTCGTCCATGTCCGAGGGGCAGTCCTCGCAGCGCATCAGCTTCATCTCGCCCGCGTCGGTGAGCGTGCGTCCGCACACCCGGCAGCGGGCGGGGGTGCGCTGGGTGCGCCGCGGGACGGCGAGGGGACCCGTGGTGAATCCGCGCTCGACTCCGCCGCCCGTGCCGCCGCCGGTGTGTCCGACGGTGGGGGTGGTGCCGGGGCGCAGCCCGTCCAGGAAGCGGCTCGGTCTGCGGTTGGGGCGTCCGCCGGGCGAGCGGGACAGGGCCCAGGAGACATGGAGGCGCTCCCGGGCGCGGGTGACGCCGACGTAGAGCAGCCGGCGCTCCTCCTCGATCTGCTCGTCGGTGCGGGCGTAGGTGATGGGCAGCATGCCCTCGGCGACGCCGACCAGGAAGACGACGTCCCACTCCAGGCCCTTGGCGGCGTGCAGTGAGGCGAGGGTGACGCCCTGGACGGTCGGGGCGTGCTGGGCGTTCGCCCGCTCGTCCAGTTCGGCCACGAAGTCGGCGAGGGTGGCCGTGGGGCGGGCGGCGGCGAGGTCGTGGGCGAGGCCGACCAGGGCGGCCAGGGACTCCCAGCGCTCCCGGACGGCCCCGGAGCCGGCCGGCGGCTCGCTGGTCCAGCCCTCGCCGGACAGCACCGCCCGCACCTGGGAGGGCAGGTCCACGACGTCGTCCAGCAGGGAGTCGTTGCCGCCGAAGCGGGCCGCGCCGCGCAGGGCGACGCCGGCCTTGCGGATCTCGGGCCGGTCGAAGAAGCGCTCGGCCCCGCGCAGCTGATAGGGGACACCGGCGTCGGCGAGCGCCTGCTCGTAGGTCTCGGACTGGGAGTTCGTGCGGAACAGCACGGCGATCCCGGCGGCGGGGACGCCCGCGTCGATCAGCTCGCGGATGCGCCGCGCGGCGCCCTCGGCCTCGGCGGGCTCGTCGGTGTATTCGGTGTAGACGGGATCGGGTCCCGGGGGGCGCTGGGAGACGAGTTCCAGCCGGTGTTCGGCGGCGCGGCCCCGGGCCTGGGCGAGCAGGCCATTGGCGAGGCGCACCACTTGGGGGGTCGAGCGGTAGTCACGGACCAGCTTCACGACCGTGGCGCCGGGGTGCCGGACGCGGAAGTCGAGCAGATGGTCCGGGGTTGCTCCCGTGAACGAATAGATCGTCTGACTGGCGTCGCCGACGACGCACAGGTTGTCCCGGTCGCCGAGCCACAGGTCCAGCAGCCGCTGCTGGAGGGGGCTGACGTCCTGGTACTCGTCCACGACGAAGTGCTGGTACTGCGCGCGGACCTGTTCGGCGATGTCGTGCCGGTCCTGGAGGACGGCGACGGTCAGCAGCAGGACGTCCTCGAAGTCGATCACCGTGCGGTCGCGCTTCAGATCCTCGTAGGCGGCGTAGAGGTGGGCGATCTCGGCCGGGTCGCGGGGGGTCTCACGGCCGGCCTTCGCGGCCGCGTACGGATAGTCGGCGGGGACGGTCTGGGTGACCTTGGACCATTCGATCTCGGCGGTCACGTCCCGCAGCTCGTTCCGGTCGAGGCGGGTGCCCAGGGACGCGGCGGCGTCGGCCACCAGCTGGATCTTGCGGTCCACCAGCCGGGGCATGGAGCCACCGATCGCTTTCGGCCAGAAGTACTGGAGCTGGCGCAGCGCGGCGGAGTGGAACGTACGCGCCTGGACGCCCTGGGCGCCGAGCTGGCGCAGCCGGCCGCGCATCTCTCCGGCGGCCCGGTTGGTGAAGGTGACGGCGAGCACGCTGGACGGCTGCAGGATGCCGGCGCGCACCCCGTAGGCGATGCGGTGGGTGATCGCCCGGGTCTTGCCCGTGCCCGCTCCGGCCAGCACGCACACCGGACCGTGCAGGGCGGTGGCCACCTCGCGCTGCTCCGGGTCGAGCCCTTCGAGCACCGCGTCGGCCGACTCCGGCACCCGCGGGAAGAGGGTGGAATGCGTTGCTGCTGTCACACCGCCATGCTGCCAGGTCGCCCGCGACGGCTGTGCACGTTGTCCACAGGCGGGGACTCGCGGTCGTACTGATTACAGGCTGATCGTCGTACTGATGCGGCAGGCATCACACGGGACACGCTCAGGCATCGGACACGCCGCGGGCGGCGTGCTGAAGCAGCCCGGGTATACCCCGCCCGGGAATGAGCGCCTTGTCCCTCGTGTTCTCCTGCAGGACGAGATTTCCCGAGCCGTGCGAGGAGAGCGAGAGACATGCAGGGCACTGTGACGATGTACAGCACGACGTGGTGTGGCTACTGCCGGCGGCTGAAGAGTCAGCTGGACCGGGAGGGCATCGCGTACAGCGAGATCAACATCGAGCAGGACCCCGAGTCCGCCGCTTTCGTGGAGAAGGCGAACGGCGGCAACCAGACGGTCCCGACCGTGCTCTTCCCGGACGGCACCACGCTGACGAACCCGTCGCTGGCCCAGGTGAAGCAGAAGCTCTCCGTGTGACCCTCCGCGGTGCGCGACGAGAAGGGCGGTCCCGGTTGTTTCCGGGGCCGCCCTTCTCGTGTCACACGAAGCTGCGGGTCGGCAGCGGCTTGCCGTACCACATCTCGATCAGCCGGGCCGCGATGGAGATGCCGTAGGGCGGCAGCACCTCGCCGGACTCGAAGGCCTCGTGCAGTTCCTCGCGGGAGAACCAGCGCGCCTCGTGGATCTCGTCGCCGTCGACGTCGATCTCGGTGGACGTGGCGCGCGCCATGAAGCCGAGCATCAGGCTGGACGGGAAGGGCCAGGGCTGGCTGGCGACGTACTCGACCGGGCCGACGGTGACGCCGACCTCCTCGGACACCTCGCGGCGCACCGCCTGCTCGATGGACTCGCCGGGCTCCACGAACCCGGCGAGCGTGGAGAAGCGGCCCTCGGGCCAGTGGACCTGCCGGCCGAGCAGGATGCGGTCCTCCTCGTCCGTCACCGCCATGATCACGGCCGGGTCGGTACGCGGGTAGTGCTCGGCGCCGCAGGCCTGGCAGCGGCGGATGTGGCCGGCCGCCGCGATGACCGTGCGCTCACCGCAGCGGGAGCAGAAGCGGTGGGTGCGCTGCCAGTTCTCCAGACCCACGGCGTGCACCATGAGGCCGGCGTCGCGCGCAGACAGCAGCAGCCCGGCCTCGCGCAGTCCGGCCGGGCGCGCGGACTGGTCGATCCGGCCGGGCAGCGAGTCCTTCTGCAGCGCGAAGTAGCTGACGCCCTCCTCGTCGATGCCGAGGAAGTAGCGGTGCGCCTCGGTGAGCGGCGCCTCGAAGGACGGCGTCATGACGAGTTCGGTCCGGCCGTCCGGCGTCTCGTCGATGAGCACCTGGCCGCCGGAGACCACGAAACAGCGGGTCGTGGGGTGGCTCCACGCAGCCGCGAGCCAGGCCTCGTCCAGCCGGTGGTGGGCGGCGCGGTCGATGCCGCTCGGGGCGGTCAGCGAGATGGGTCGGTCGGCTGTGTGGTCGGTCCAGGTGGTCACGTGTGCTTCCAACTCCCCCAGTACAACGGTTTTCGGCGGGCGGTTCGGCGGGACGTGGGCGGGAGGGCACCGGGTCGGGCGCGGGCGGGGCGGGCGGGGCGGTCCTTCCAGTGTGCCCCGCGCGCGGTGCCCTTCCGTACGGCGCCGGCCGGTCAGGGTGCGGTGCGCCAGTTCCGGGCCAGGTCGTCCCACAGGTAGGCACTCGTCTCGACGCCCTTGAGGAGGAGGTCCAGCTCGACCTTCTCGTTGGGCGCGTGCCAGCCGTCGGACGGGACGGAGATGCCCAGGAAGAGCACCGGCGCGCCGAGCACTTCCTGGAGGTCGGCGGCGGGCCCGGAGCCGCCCTCGCGGGTGAAGCGGACCGGCTTCTCGAAGGCGCGGCCCATGGCGCGGACCACGGACCGCAGCGCCGGGTGGTCGAGCGGGGTCAGGCACGGGCGCGTGGCCGAGCCGAAGTCGGTCTCGCACCGGATCCCGGCGGGTACCTGCTCGGCGGCCCAGGCGCGGACCGCCTTCTCTATGTGGTCGCGGTCCTGGCCGGCGACCAGCCGGAACGACAGCTTGACCATGGCCGTGGAGGGGATGATCGTCTTGCTGCCGGGGCCCTGGTAGCCGCCGCCGATGCCGTTGACCTCGGCGGTGGGACGGGCCCAGACGCGCTCGAGGGTGGTGTATCCGGCCTCGCCGTGGGTGGCCCGCGACTTGGCCGTGCGCAGCCAGCGCTCCTCGTCGAAGGGCAGCTCGGCGAACAGCTCGCGCTCGCGGTCGGTCAGCTCCACGACGCCGTCGTAGAACCCCGGTACCGCGACGCGTCCGTGCTCGTCGTGCAGGGCGGCGACCAGGCGGGCGGCGGCGGTGGCCGGGTTGGGCACGGCACCGCCGAAGGAGCCGGAGTGGATGTCCTGGTCCGGGCCGTACAGCCGGATCTCGCACTCGGCCAGGCCGCGCATGCCGGTGCACACGGTCGGGGTGTCCTCGGCCCACATGCCGGTGTCGGAGACGATCACGGCATCCGCGGCGAGCCGGCCGGCCCGCTCCTCGACCAGCGCCCGGAAGTGCGGGGAGCCGGACTCCTCCTCGCCCTCGATCAGCAGCTTGAGGTTGACGGCCGGCGCGGTCCGGCCGGTGGCGGCCAGGTGGGCGCGGACGCCGAGTGTGTGGAAGAACACCTGGCCCTTGTCGTCGGCGGCCCCGCGCGCGTACAGGCGGTTGCCGCGCACGACCGGCTCGAAGGGGTCGCTGTCCCAGCCGTCCTCACGGGCGGCGGGCTGGACATCGTGATGGCCGTAGACCAGGACCGTGGGTGCCTCCGGGTCGCCCGAGGGCCACTCGGCGAAGACGGCGGGGGCGCCGGGGGTCTGCCAGACCTCGGTGGTGGGGAAGCCGGTGTCTTCGAGCTGGGCGGCGAGCCAGTCGGCGCTGCGCCGTACGTCGGGCGCGTGGTCGGGCTGGGCCGACACGGAGGGGATGCGCAGCCACGCGGCGAGGTCGTCGAGGAACGTGGCGCGGTGCTGCTCGATGTACGCGCGGACGGCGCTGTCCGGGGTCTGGCTCATGCATCCGAGCCTATCGGCCCGCACCGACAACCTGGGCGGGCGGTTCGTCACACTCAGCTCGCCTCCCGTGTGCTCTGCGTCTCACCCGTGAGCAGCCGCTCCAGCGCGGCCCGGTCGGGCAGGCCCTCGGGGCGTACGACCTCGCCGGTGCGCACATACAGGAAGGCGGCCGTGACCGACTCGGGCGGGACGCCCTGCTGCTCGGCCCAGCCGAGGCGGTACACGGCGAGCTGGAGCGGGTCGGCGGTGCGGGTGCGGCCGGTCTTCCAGTCGACAATCTCGTACGTCGCCTCGTCGCCGTCCCCGTTTCTGTAGACGGCGTCGATGCGGCCCCGGACCACCCGGCCGGCGAGGGTGATCTGGAAGGGCGCCTCCACCCGGTACGGCGTGCGCCGGGCGTACTCGGTGCGTTCGAAGGCTTCCTTCAGGGCTTCGAGGTCGTGTTCGTCGGCGATCTCGGCGTCGCCGCCGGGCAGCTCGTCCGGTTCCAGAAAGGGCAGGGTCAGTTCCTCGAAGCGGGTCTCCACCCAGGCGTGGAACCGCGTGCCCCGGCGCGCGGCCGGCTGCGGGGGGCGCGGCATGGGGCGCGCCAGTTCCTGGGCGAGCGCGTCGGGGTCCTCCGCCAGCAGCAGGAGCTGGGACGCGGTGAGCGTGGCGGGCAGGGGGACGTCGGTGACGGCCTGCCGCGCGCGCAGCAGTTCCCCGGTGAGCGCGTCGAGGTCACGGTCCCAGGAGGCGATGGTGCGGGCCTCCTCGGGGGTCGGACCGGTGACGGGCCGGGGTCCGTCCGGCGGGGCGGACGCCTGGTGGGGGACCAGGCCTACGGGGCCCTCGGGGGCGGGCTCACTGGCCACGGCCCGGGAGAGGGTGGCGGCCGGGGGCGCCTCGCCCGTCCCGCCGTCGTGCCGCTCGTCGTGGGGCGCCTCGCCGGGCTCCTGGCCGTGAGGTGGCAGGTCCTCCTCGTCGCGGCGGACGTCCGCGTACGGATCGGCGCCGTGCGGGTCGTCGTAGGGGCCTTCGTAAGGCTCCTCGTCATAGGGGCCTTCGTAGGGCTCCTCGTCGTACGGATCGCCGTACAGGTCGTCGTACGGCTCGTCGTCCGGGGGTGCGGGCCAGTCGGGGTGTTCGTCGCCGGCGGGGTCGTGCAGGGCCGGGCCGGGGCCCTCGGGGCGGCCGGCGAGGGCGTCCAGGTGGGCGAGGACGGTCTCGGCGGCGGCACGGCGGCGGGCCAGCGCGCCGGCGTCCAGCGGGAGCGGCCAGACCTGGTCCGCGTCCACCGTGTGCAGGGCCGGGTTCTCCGCGTCCTCGGCGGGCTCCTCCGCCCACGCCTCGATCTCGCCGTACCCGGCGGCGCAGTGGTCGTACAGGGCCTGGAGGAAGCCGGAGGGGCCGCGCCTCTTCTTCTGGCTGGGCCCCCACCAGTGGCCGGAGCCGAGCAGGAGCGAGCGGGGGCGCGTGAAGGTGACGTAGCCGAGGCGC
This sequence comes from Streptomyces sp. NPDC038707, assembly GCF_040636485.1. Lineage (NCBI taxonomy): Bacteria > Bacillati > Actinomycetota > Actinomycetes > Kitasatosporales > Streptomycetaceae > Streptomyces > Streptomyces sp. NPDC038707. The sequence goes on along the minus strand of NZ_JBEZUP010000013.1, from coordinate 86,973 downwards.
AGTTCCTCGGTGTGCTGGTGCTCCTTCATGGCCTCGTGGAAGGCCTTCATGCCGCGCGCGTCCCAGCTGTCGACATCGGGCAGGGTGTCGCTGTCGCCGCGCAGGGCGTGCGGCACCACCTTGGCCTGGGCGGTCCACTTCTCGCGGCCCTGGGCGCTGGGGAAGGTGCCGGTGACGAGCCCGGGGACGGCCACGACGTCCCACTCCAGGCCCTTGGACTTGTGGGCCGTGAGCACCTTGACGGTGTTCTCGCCGCCGGGCAGGGCGTTGTCGAGCCCCTTCTCGTACTGGGCGGCGGTGCGCAGGAAGCCGAGGAAGGCCAGCAGGGTCGCCTCGCCGTCGCTCGCGGCGAAGGAGGCGGCGACGTCCAGGAAGTTGGACAGGGTCTCGCGGCGGCGCGCGGCCAGCGCGTGCGGGGACGCCGACAGCTCCACTTCGAGGCCGGTGACGGCGAGGACGCGGTGCAGGACGTCCATCAGCGGGTCGGACAGCGAACGGCGCAGGTCGCGCAGTTCGGCGGCGAGGCGGGCGAAGCGCACGCGCGCGTCCGGCGAGAACGGCAGCCCGTCGTCGTCACCGTCGCCCTCGACCGGCGTCTCCAGGAAGGTGTCCAGGGCGTCGGCGAGCGATATCACCTCGGCCGGGTCGACGCCCTCGACGGCCGCCGCGAGCCGGCGCTCCGGGTCGTCGCCGGCGTCCACGCGCGCGTGGGCGACCAGCAGGCGGGCCCGGCGGCCCAGCAGGGCGAGGTCGCGGGGGCCGATGCGCCAGCGCGGTCCGGTCAGCAGGCGGACCAGGGCGGCGTTGGCCCCGGGGTCCTGGAGGACTTCGCAGACGGCGACGAGGTCGGCGATCTCGGGCAGATGCAGCAGCCCGGACAGGCCGACCACCTCGACGGGGATGTCCCGGGCGACCAGGGCGCCCTGGATCTCGGCGAAGTCGGTGGCGGTCCGGCACAGGACAGCGATCTCGCCGGGTGGCGTGCCGGTGCGCACGAGGTGGGCGAGGGAGTCGGCGATCCAGTCGATCTCCTCGGCGTGGGTGGGCAGCAGGGCGCAGCGGACCGTGCCGTCGTACTCGGCGCCGGGGGCCGGGCGGAGGGCCTCCACGCCGGCGTGCAGGGCGCGCAGGGGGGCGGCGAGGCCGTTGGCGAGGTGGAGCAGGCGCCCACCGCTGCGGCGGTTCTCGCTGAGCGCCTGCCGGGCGGCGGGACGGCCGTCGGCGCCCGGGAAGTGCTCGGGGAAGTCGTCCAGGTTGGCGACGGAGGCGCCGCGCCAGCCGTAGATGGCCTGGCAGGGGTCGCCGACGGCGGTCACCGGGTGGCCGGTGCCGCCGCCGAACAGGCCGGCCAGGAGGACGCGCTGGGCCACGGAGGTGTCCTGGTACTCGTCCAGGAGGACGACGCGGAACTCCTCGCGCAGCAGGCGGCCCACCTCGGGGATGCCGGCGAGGCGGGCCGACAGGGCGATCTGGTCGCCGAAGTCGAGCAGGTCCCGCCTTCGCTTCTCCGCTCGGTAGCGCTGGACGAGGTCGGCGAGTTCCCGGCGGGCCGCGGCCGCCTCCGGGACCTTGCGCAGATCGGCGTTGGTGAGCTTGGCACCCTCCAGGGTGCGCAGCAGGCCGGCGTCCCAGGTGCGCAGTTCCGCGGGGTCGACGAGGTGTTCGGCGAGTTCGGAGTCGAGCGCCAGCAGGTCGCTGACCAGGTCGGCGAAGGAGCGGGTCAGCGCCGGGTACGGACCCGGGGCCTCGCGCAGCACGCGCGCGGCGAGCTGGTAGCGGGTGGCGTCGGCCAGCAGCCGGGAGCTGGGTTCCAGGCCGATGCGCAGGCCGTGGTCGGTGAGCAGGCGGCCGGCGAAGGCGTGGTACGTCGAGATGACGGGCTCGCCCGGCGGGTTGCCGGGGTCCGGCCAGGGGGTGTCGGCGCCCGGCGCTGTCGTCGAGGAGTGGCGGCCGGGTGGCGGAAGGGCCTCCGGGTCGGTGATGCCGGCCTTGACCAGCGCCTTGCGGACGCGTTCGGCGAGCTCGCCAGCGGCCTTGTTGGTGAAGGTCAGGCCGAGGACCTGTTCGGGGGCGACCTGTCCGGTGCCGACCAGCCAGACCACACGGGCCGCCATCACGGTGGTCTTGCCCGACCCGGCGCCGGCCACGATCACCTGCGGGGCGGGCGGCGCGGTGATGCAGGCCGTCTGCTCCGGGGTGAACGGGATGCCGAGGAGCTCCTTGAGCTGCTCGGGATCGGTGATACGGGCGGACATGTCGAAAGAGGCTAGCCGGGGGCACTGACAATCGGGCGCGGACCAGACCTGCGGAATGGAAGAAGCGCAGGTCAGCACGGTTGGTGGGGTAGGTCACGCCTGCCGCGGGCGCTCACTCCACGACATGCCGGCCCTCCGGCCGCGCGCTGCACGAGGCGCGGAAGGCGCAGTGCGTGCAGTGCTGCCCGGCGCTGGGCGTGAACCGCTCGTCCAGGACCTTGCCGGCGGCGGTGGCCAGCAGCTCGCCGACCCACTCCTGTGCCGTCGGTTCCTGGCTCTGGACCTTCGGCAGGCCGTCGCCCCCGTCGCGCTTGGCGGCGCCCTGGCGGAGGTGGACCAGTTCGGCGCCGCCCGGCTCGGGACGGATGCCGTCGAAGGCGGTGTCGACGGCGCCTTCCCGGAGGGCGAGCTGGTAGACGGCGAGCTGGGGATGGCGCTCCACCTCACGCGTGGTGGGCGCCTGCTTGCCGGTCTTGAAGTCGACGACGTAGGCCCGGCCCGCGGCGTCCTTCTCCACGCGGTCCATCTGGCCGCGGATGCGGACCTGGTAGTCGCCCGCTTCGAGGGTCACGTCGAAGTCCTGCTCGCTGGCCACCGGCGTGCGGCCGGCCCGGTCCAGCACATGCCAGTTCAGGAAGCGCTCGAGCGCCACGCGCGCGTTGTCCTTCTCCTGCCGCGACTTCCAGGGGGCGTCGAAGGCGAGCGCGTTCCACACCGAGTCCAGGCGTTCCATGAGGACGTCGAGGTCGGCGGGGGTACGGCCGGAGGCGACCTCGTCGGCGAGGACGTGCACGACGTTGCCGAAGCCCTGCGCGGTGGTGGCGGGGGCGTCGGCCTTCACCTCGCGACCGAGGAACCACTGGAGCGCGCAGGTGTTGGCGAGCTGGTCGAGGGCGCTGCCGGAGAGCACCACGGGCTGGTCCCGGTGGCGCAGCGGCACCTTGCTCTCGGTCGGCTCGTACATGCCCCACCAGCGGTAGGGGTGCGCGGACGGCACCAGCGGACGGCCGTCCTCGTCGGCGAGCGCGGCGAGCCGGGCCAGCCGGCGGGCGGCGGCCTCGCGCAGTACGGCCGACGCGCGCGGGTCGACCGTGGTGGCGCGCAGCTCGGCGACGAGCGCGGCGACGGACAGCGGACGGCGGGGGCGCCCGGTGACGTCCCTGGGCTCGACGCCCAGCTCGTTCAGGAACCGGGACGGCTGGTCGCCGTCGTCGGCCGGAGCCTTCACGGCGGTGACGACGAGGCGGTCACGCGCGCGCGTGGCGGCGACGTAGAACAGCCGTCGTTCCTCTGCGAGCAGCGCGCCCGGGGGCAGCGGCTCGGCGAGGCCGTCGCGGCCGATGCGGTCGGCCTCCAGCAGCGAGCCGCGGCGCCGCAGGTCCGGCCACAGGCCCTCTTGGACGCCGGCGACGACGACCAGCCGCCACTCCAGGCCCTTGGAGCGGTGCGCGGTCATCACGCGGACGGCGTCGGGGCGGACCGCGCGGCGCGTGAGCGTGTCGGCGGCGATGTCCTCGGCCTCGATCTCGGCCAGGAAGTTCAGGGCGCCCCGGCCGCCGGTGCGCTCCTCCGCGCGCGCGGCGGTGGCGAACAGCGCGCAGACGGCGTCCAGGTCGCGGTCGGCGTTGCGGCCGGCCGCGCCGCCGCGCCGGGCGGCCCGCTCCAGGCGCGCGGGCCACGGTGTGCCGTCCCACAGGTCCCAGAGCGCCTCCTCGGCGGTGCCGCCGCCCGCGAGGCGCTCGCGGGCCTTGCGCAGCAGCGCCCCGAGTCGCTGCGCGCCGCGCGCGTACGCCGGGTCGTGCACGGCCAGGCGCTCGGGCTCGGCGAGCGCCCGCGTGAGCAGCTCGTCGGAGGGGGGCGGCAGCGGGTTCCCGGCGGCGCGCTCCTCCTCGCGCAGGGCCCGCCCGAGGCGGCGCAGATCGGCCGCGTCCATGCCGCCGAGCGGGGAGGCGAGCAGGGTGAGGGCGGTCTCGGTGTCCAGCCAGAGGGTGTCCGCCGCCGGTTCGACGGCGCCGGTGGTCCGGCCGCCGGTGTCCGTGACGGCTGCCCCGGCGGACGGGCCGGCCTCCTCGGCGCGGGCGCTCCGACCGCCCTCTTCCGTGCCACCGCCCTCCTCCGTGCCATCGGCCGGCTCCGCCGCCCGCTGTCGCGCCGCCGCCGTGGCGACCGCGCGCAGGGCCGTGAGCAGCGGTGCCACCGCCGGCTCGTGCCGCAGCGGCAGGTCGTCGCCGTCGATGTCCACGGGGACACCGGCCGCGGTGAGGGCGCGGCGGAGGTTCGGCAGGGTGCGGGAGCCGGCGCGTACCAGGACGGCCATGCCGCTCCAGGGGACGCCGTCCTCCAGGTGCGCACGGCGCAGGATGTCGGCGATGTTGTCCAGTTCGGCGCCGGCCGTCGGACAGGTGTGGACCTCGACCCGGCCGCCCTCCCGTACGGGGGCCGGATCGCGGTGGGCGCGGACCTTGTCGGCGGGCAGCCGGGTCAGCGGCATCCGCCGGGTGATCAGACGGGTCGCGGCCAGCAGGGCGGCGCCCGAGCGGCGGGCGGTGCGCAGCACCTCGACGGGGGCGGGGCGGCCGTCGGCGCGCGGGAAGGCGGCCGGGAAGTCGAGGATGCCGTTCACGTCGGCGCCCCTGAAGGCGTAGATCGACTGGTCGGGGTCGCCGAACGCCACCAGGGTGCGCCCCTGTCCGGCCAGGGCGTGCAGGAGCCGGACCTGCGCGGGGTCGGTGTCCTGGTACTCGTCGACGTACACGGCGTCGTACTGGGCCGCGAGCCGGGCGGCGGTCTCCGGGTGCCGGGCGAGCAGGACCGCGCGGTGGACCAGTTCCGCGTAGTCGATCACGCCCTGGAGGTCGAGGGTGTCCAGGTACTCGGCGAGGAACGCGGCGGCGGCCCGCCAGTCGGGGCGGCCGAGGCGGTCCGCGAAGGCGTCCAGGGCCTCCGGGCCCAGGCCCAGCTCGCGGGTGCGGGCGAGGACGGCGCGGACCTCGTCGGCGAAGCCGCGCGTGGTCAGGCAGGCGCGCAGTTCGTCCGGCCAGCGCACATGGGTGAGGCCGAGCCGCTCCAGTTCCGGCTGGCCGGCGAGCAGCTCGCGGACGGCGACGTCCTGCTCGGGGCCGGACAGCAGCCGCAGCGGCGTGGTGAACCGGTCGCTGTCCTGGTGGGCGCGGACCAGGGCGTAGCAGTACGAGTGGAACGTGGTCGCCCTGGGCGCGCGGGCGGCGCCCATGCGCAGGGCCATACGGTCGCGCAGGTCGACGGCGGCCTTGCGGCTGAACGTCAGCACCAGGATCCGCGCGGGATCGCCGCCCCGGGCGATCCGGGCGGCCACGGACTCCACGAGGGTGGTGGTCTTGCCGGTGCCGGGACCGGCGAGGACGAGCAGCGGCCCGCCGCGGTGGTCAACCACGGCGCGCTGCGCCGCGTCCAGACGAGGGGGATCCGCGACGGGCGGCGGGGTACGGACCAGTCGGTAGGCGCCACGTCTCCCCTGTCGCACCGAGGGGTGCGACAGGCGCCTGGTGGACGAAGAGGAGCTCACGTGATCGGCCGGTCCTGGTGGTTGTGCTGGCGGGTGGGCGGTCAGGCGCGCGAGGCGGTGACCGCGGGGTGAGGGGGACACGTGCCGCCGACGGTACGCCGCCGCTCCGGTCGGAAGCAGGGCTTCCGGTTCATCCCGCGGGGCGCCGGGGCCACGCGTGTCCCACCCCTCACGAACGTACGGCATGCCACGGACGTCCCCGATGTCACCCGGACGGACCACGGGTCTGCCCTGGCGGCCGCCGATGGCGGAAGCTGTCAGATGTGACCCTCCGCGTCCGCGCCGCCGTCCCAGCGGGCCCGTCGCATGTCGAGCCGCGGGAGATGGCCCTGCGTGGTCCTGCCCGCCTGCTTCAGCGGGGTGCCCTCCGCGCGGTAGCGGGCCAGCGCGCGCAGCTCGTGTCCGGGCAGCAGCACGCCGTCGGCGCGTACGACCCGCCACCACGCAACGGCGCCCCCGTAGAGGGCCATCACGCGGCCGACCTGGCGCGGGCCACCCTCCTCCAGCCACTCGGCCACGTCGCCGTAGGTCATGACCCGGCCGGGCGGGATCCGCTCGGCGACCTCCAGGACCCGCTCGGCGTAATCGGGCAGCGCGTCCGCCGGGTACCCGTCGTGGGCGTCTTCGGGAGGGCTCTGCTCGCTCATCCATCCCATCCTGCCGCACCGCGCCGGCATCCCGGCGGGGGGCGGCACGACCGGCGCTCGCACCGCCGGGCGGCGCTTCCGGCAGACTGTGCGCCCGCGCATCCGCACCCTGATGCCCCGGTGTGTCGGTGGGGCATGCCACCATCGTGCGGGCGGTGACTGGTGATACGAGACCAAGAAGAGAACATGGACGAGCAGGGCGCGCACCCCGATGAAGCGGCGGGCACCCCTGACGCCTCCGTGCACCCGGACACCGCCCGCACGGGCGAGCCTGGCGCCGGCGCGCGGCGGGAGGGCACCGGTCCGCGCGAGAACGACGCCGTACGTGAGGACGAGAACCCCCCGGAGGACACCGCCGAGGACACCGCCGGTGAGAGCTCCCTCAGCTCTCTCACGCGCGCGCGTGGCGGCGGCGCGGCTCCCGGGCGGACGCCGGGCGCCGGGCACACGCCCCCGGGCGCCCTGCCGTACGACGACGACCCGCACGCCGAGCGGGTGGCCGTCGACGAACCGCTGCTCCCCGCGCGCGTGCACCGCCCCTCCGACCTCATGCGGCTCCTGGCGGGCATCCTGGCCATCGTGGTGCTCCTCGCGATCGCCGCGTTCGCGCACGGCACCACCTCGGGCCTCGAACAGGACATCAACAAGGGCACCGGCCAGGCCCCGGACCTGCTGATCAAGATCGCGGGGCTGGCCTCCAGCATCGCGATCCTGCTGGTGCCGGTCGCCTTCGCCATCGAGCGGCTGATCAAACGGGACGGGCTGCGCATCGCCGACGGCGTCCTGGCCGCCGTCCTGGCCCACGGGGTGACGCTCGCCACCGACCTGTGGGTCGCCCGGGCCGCCCCGGACTCGATCCAGGAGGCGCTCACCCAGCCCTCGCCGGGCGACATCCACGCCCTGACCGACCCGGTGCACGGCTATCTGGCCCCCGTGATCGCCTACATGTCGGCCGTCGGCATGTCGCGCAGACCCAGATGGCGCGCGGTGCTGTGGATCGTCCTGCTGCTCGACGCGTTCTCGATGCTGGTCACCGGCTACACGACCCCCTTCTCGATCATCCTGACGGTGCTGATCGGCTGGTCCGTGGCCTACGGCACCCTCTACGCGGTCGGTTCTCCCAACGTCCGCCCCACCGGCCAGACGCTGATGGCGGGCCTCAGGCACGTCGGCTTCCACCCCGTCAGCGCCTCCCGGGAGGACGCCTCGGACTCCGAGAGCGGCGACCGGGGCCGGCGCTATTTCGTCACCCTGGAGGACGGCCCGCCGCTGGACGTCACGGTCGTCGACCGGGAACAGCAGGCACAGGGCTTCTTCTACCGCGCGTGGCGCAATCTGACCCTGCGCGGCTTCGCCACCCGTTCCAGCCTCCAGTCGCTGCGCCAGGCGCTGGAGCAGGAGGCGCTGCTGGCGTACGCGGCGATCGCGGCGGGCGCCAACGCGCCGAAGCTGATCGCCACCTCGGAACTCGGTCCCGACGCCGTGATGCTCGTCTACGAGCACACCGGGGGCCGCACCCTGGACTCCCTGGGCGACGAGGAGATCACCGACGAGCTGCTGCGCAACACCTGGCACCAGGTGCGGGCGCTGCAGTCCCGGCGCATCGCGCACCGCAGGCTGGCCGGAGACGCGATCCTGGTGGATCGTTCCGGCAAGGTGATCCTCACCGAACTGCGCGGCGGCGAGATCGCGGCCGGGGAACTGCTGCTGCGGATGGACGTCGCCCAGCTGGTCACCACGCTCGGCCTGCGGGTCGGCGCCGAACGGGCCGTGGCCTCGGCGGTCGGCGTGCTCGGGCCGGACGCGGTCGCCGACTGCCTGCCGATGCTCCAGCCGATCGCCCTGACGCGCTCCACGCGCGCGACGTTGCGCAGGCTGGCCCGCGAGCGGGCCCAGCGCGAGCGCGAAGCGGTGCTCGAAGCCTCGCGGCAAGCCAAACCGGGCCGTCTGGAAGAGGCGTCCGAAACGGCCGGGCCGGCTGCCGGGAAACCCGACAAGAAGGCCGTACGCGCCGAGCAGCGGGCGGAGAAAAGGGCCATCGACGAGGCCATCGAGGAGGCCCGCGAGGAGGACCTGCTCACCCAGATCCGGCACCAGGTGCTGCGCATCAGACCCCAGGCGCCCGTGGAACCGGCCCGCCTGGAGCGCGTCCGGCCGCGCACACTGATCAGCTTCATCGCCGGCGCGATCGGCGCGTACTACCTGCTGACGCAGCTGACCCACATCCAGTTCGCCACGCTGTTCGCGCAGGCCCAGTGGGGCTGGGTGGCCGCCGCGGTGCTGTTCTCGGCGCTCAGCTACGTCGCCGCGGCGATGGCGCTGCTGGGATTCGTACCGGAGCGGGTCCCGTTCCCGCGGACGGTGGCGGCGCAGGTCGCCGGGTCGTTCGTGAAGATCGTGGCACCGGCCGCCGTCGGCGGGGTGGCCCTCAACACGCGCTTCCTCCAGCGCGCCGGCGTACGTCCGGGGCTCGCGGTGGCGAGCGTCGGCGCCTCGCAGCTGTTCGGGCTCGGCTGCCACATCCTGATGCTGCTGTCCTTCGGCTATCTGACCGGCACCGAGAAGACGCCGTCGCTGTCGCCGTCCCGCACGGTCATCGCGGGCCTGCTGACCGTGGCCGTCCTGGTCCTCGTGGTCACCTCGGTGCCGTTCCTGCGGAAATTCGTCGTCACGCGCGTGAGGTCGCTGTTCGCCGGTGTCGTCCCGCGCATGCTCGACGTGCTCCAGCGGCCCCAGAAGCTCGTCACCGGCATCGGCGGCATGCTGCTGCTCACCGCCTGCTTCGTGATGTGCCTGGACGCCTCCATCCGCGCCTTCGGGGACGGTTCGGTGTCGCTGAGCATCGCCAGCGTCGCCGTCGTCTTCCTCGCGGGCAACGCGCTCGGTTCCGCTGCGCCCACCCCCGGCGGCGTGGGCGCGGTCGAGGCGACCCTCACCGTCGGCCTGATCGCCGTGGGCCTGCCCAAGGAGGTCGCCGCGCCGGCCGTCCTGCTGTTCCGGCTGCTGACCCTGTGGCTGCCGGTCCTGCCGGGCTGGCTGGCCTTCAACCACCTCACCCGCAAGGGAGCCCTCTGAGCGCCCGGTGATGTAGCCCGGACGGCCCGCGCCCCGCGCGAGCCGGCCCGCGCGCGCTCACGATGGGGAGCATGGCGAACCCCTCCCGGCTGCGCGCCGCCGCGCTGACCACCTCCGCTGTGCTGCTCTTCGCCGCGCCGGCCGGCTGCGGCGGCCACTCCGAGGACGGGGATCTCACGCACCAGACGCTGGACTGGGAGGACTGCCCGGCCCCGTCGGAGGCGGAGGGCGGCGGCAGCGCCCCCTCGCCGCTGCCGAACGGCACCGAGTGGCAGTGCGCCACCATGAAGGCCCCGCTGGACTGGGCCGAGCCCAAGGGCGACACGATCGGCATCGCCCTGATCCGGGCCCGGTCCGACGGCCCCGCGAACCGCCGGATCGGCTCGCTGGTGTTCAACTTCGGCGGCCCGGGCGGCAGCGGCGTCACCACGCTGCCCGCGTTCGGCCCGGACTACGCCGCCCTGGGCACCCGCTACGACCTGGTCAGCTTCGATCCGCGCGGGGTCGGCCGCAGCGCGCCGGTGAGGTGCGAGAGCGACGCCCGGCTGGACGAGTTCTTCCAGCAGGACGCGACCCCGGACGACGGCGCCGAACGCGCGGGGCTGCTGCGGCGCACCCGGCAGTTCAACGCGGCCTGCGAGAAGAACTCCCAGAAGCTCCTGCCGCATGTGCGCACCACGGACGCGGCCCGCGACATGGATCTGATGCGCCAGGTGCTCGGCGACCGGAAACTGCACTACTTCGGCATCTCCTACGGCACCGAACTCGGCGGCGTCTACGCCCACCTGTTCCCCCGGAACGTCGGCCGGGCCGTCCTCGACGCCGTCGTGGACCCCACGCAGAACGCCGAGCAGAGCGCGCTGGGCCAGGCGAAGGGCTTCCAGCTCGCGCTGGACAACTTCGCGAAGGACTGCACCTCCAAGGCCGAGGACTGCCCGATCGGCAGCACCCCGCGGGAAGTGAAGGAGCGCATCGCGAAACTCCTCGCCGACCTCGACAAGAAGCCGATCCCGGGCATCTCCCCGCGCGAGCTGACCCAGACCGCCGCCACCAACGGCATCGCGCAGTCGCTGTACTCCAAGGACTTCTGGGAGTACCTGACCGAAGGGCTGGAGGAGGCCTACGACGGCGACGGCAGGATCCTCATGCTGCTGTCCGACTCGATGAACGGGCGCGGCGAGAACGGGGAGTACAGCAATCTGACCGCGGCCAACGCCGCCATCAACTGCTCCGACGACAAGGCGCGGTACACCGCGGACTACGTGCAGCGCCGGCTTCCCCGGTTCCGCGCCGCCTCTCCCCTGTTCGGGGACTACCTGGCCTGGGGCATGGTCAGCTGTACGGACTGGGCGGTGCCCGGCGCCGCCGACCATCCCGACGTGAGCGCGCGGGGGTCGGCGCCCATCCTGGTCATCGGCAACACCGGCGATCCGGCCACCCCGTACGAGGGCGCGAAGAAGATGGTGGACGCGCTCGGCAAGGGCGTCGGCGTCGAGCTGACGTACAAGGGCCAGGGACACGGGGCCTACGACAGCAAGAACGCCTGTGTGCAGCGCGCGGTGAACGGCTACCTGCTGGACGGCAAGGTGCCGAAACCCGGCCTGGTCTGTTCCTGACAACCCAGAGGCGGCACGAAAACGCAGGTCAGAGGGTTATCCACAGGCTGTCACGGGGCGAGCGGAAGATGCCTACCATGGCCTGAAACGCCCGGCGCGGTACGACGCGGCGGGCCTGTCACGGGGGGTACGCATGATGCGATTTCTGCGGTGGACGGCCGCAGTGGCGGCAGGGCTGCTGCTGGCCGGCTGCGGTGGCTCGTCCGGCGGGGACGGAGAGGGTGACGAGGGCAAGGCGGCCGGCTCCGCTCCCCCGTCGGCGCCTGGTTCCCCGGCCGCGCCGTCCGACACGGCCCTGCCCGCCTCGCTCACCTCCCAGCGGCTCGACTGGCAGCGGTGCGGGGCCGTCGGGGACTCCCCCGCACCGGGCGGCGCCTGGCGGTGCGCGACGCTCAAGGTGCCGCTGGACTGGTCCCATCCGGACGGCAAGACGATCGGGGTCTCTCTCATCCGCTCGCGGGCGACCGGCGGTGACCGCATCGGCGCGCTCCTGTTCAACTTCGGCGGCCCCGGCGGTTCTGGCGTATCGACGATGCCGTACTTCGCCTCCGCCGTCTCCGGACTCCACCAGCGCTACGACCTGGTGAGCTGGGACCCGCGCGGGGTGGGCGAGAGCGCGGGCGTGCGCTGCCGCGGCGACCGGGAGACAGACGCCGCCGAGTCCGTGGACGCCACGCCGGACACCCCCGCCGAGGAACAGGCGTACTTCCGGGACGCCACCGACTTCGGCAAGGGCTGCCGGAAGGCCGCCGGCCCGCTGCTGGCCCATGTGTCCACGACCGACACGGCCCGCGACATGGACCTGATGCGCCAGGTCCTCGGCGACGGCAGACTGCACTACTTCGGCATGTCCTACGGCACCGAACTCGGCGGCGTCTACGCCCACCTGTTCCCCGGGCGGGTGGGCCGGCTGGTGCTGGACGCGGTGGTCGACCCGACCGCGGACATGGTGGGGCACGCCGAGAACCAGGCCCGCGGCTTCCAGCGGGCCCTGGACGACTACCTCGAATCCACCGGCCAGGACCCCGCTCAGGGCTCCCGGGAGATAGCCGGCCTGCTGAGCCGGCTCGACGCCGCGCCGCTGCCGACCTCGTCCGGGCGGAAACTCACGCAGACCCTCGCGACCACCGGGATCATCCTCCCGCTCTACAGCGAGCCGAGCTGGCCCAGACTGACCAGCGCGCTCAAGTCGGCGCGGCAGGGCGACGGTTCGGAACTGCTGGCGCTCGCCGACGAGTACAACCAGCGGAACGCCTCCGGACGTTACGGCACCATGACCCACTCCCAGCGGGTCATCTCGTGCCTGGACGACAAGCAGCGGCCGACGCTCGCCGAGACCAAGCGACGGCTGGCCCGGTTCGAGCGGATCTCGCCCGTGTTCGGGGACTACCTGGGCTGGGACACGGCGGGTTGGTGCCACGACTGGCCGGTACCGGGCCAGTACGACACCCCGGAGGTCAGCGCACCGGGCGCGGCCCCGATCCTCCTGGTCGGCAACACCGGCGACCCCGCCACCCCCTACGAGGGCACCCGCAGGATGGCCGACGAACTGGGCCGCGGAGTGGGCATCGCTCTCACCTGGAAGGGCGAGGGCCACGGAGCGTACGGCAGCGGCAGCGACTGCGTCGACGCGACGGTCGACGCCTACCTCCTGAAGGGAACGGTGCCGGAGGACGGCAAGGTCTGCTCCTGACGAACCGACTCCCACCGCGGACCGCCGGCGCCGGGCCGGGCCCGTCTCACTCGCGCATCAATGGCGACGGACGAAACGTGGCCCCCCGGCCTCCGAATCGCTGCGGTACCCCCGTGCTGTCCGTTATGACAGCGCCTTCCTGGTCAACGTAATAATCGCCCAGCCGGCCGTTGTGCTCACGCCAGCCCTCCCGCAGGTGATTCACCAGCTCATCCAGGTGACGTGAAATCACGGCCGCCTCACTGCGCGTCTGATCCAAAGTGCAGTCCGCGGGCCATGGCTCCTTGGCGATGGTGAGCCCGAAGTGGTCGTGGTCCCGCCAGTAACGGCTCGCGAGAAGTATGCGAGTGGAGCGAACCGCGATGTCGAGATACACCTCCCCTGTGCAGTTGTGCGTGTCCGACTCACTCGTGTCACCGAACCGGTTCTCATCCGGCTCGTAGATGGTGACAGCTCCCTCCTTGACGGAGACAGGGAACCTGGGCCCCGTGAACTCCTTGAACTCCTCCTTCAGAAGCCCTCGCACCTGACTCTCCGTGCGGGCCTCGGCTGCTTGCCGGGAAGACACGTGCTGCAACACACCGACGTCTTGATGCTCCTTGTCAGGGGCTTGCCTCAGGAGGGTGCAGCTGCTGAGCGTTCCCACCATCAGCGCTGCCGCGAGAACCCAGACCGCTCGGCGAGTCTTCATGCACACCGCGGGAGTGTAGCCGGGGAGTTCGTTGGGGCGCCCTCTGGCCGAGGACGCCGACGACAGAAGCCCACGGCATCCGACCAAGTCGGATGCCGTGGGCTTCTTCAGACCCGCTGGGTTGTGGAACCGGTGATCAGTAGACCGGCTTGTGGGGCTCGATCTGGTTGACCCAGCCGATGACTCCGCCGCCGACGTGGACCGCGTCGGCGAAGCCGGCGGACTTGAGGACGGCGAGGACTTCCGCACTGCGGACGCCCGTCTTGCAGTTCAGGACGATCTTCTTGTCCTGCGGGAGGCTCTCCAGGGCGGTGCCCATGAGGAACTCGTTCTTGGGGATCAGCGTGGCACCCGGGATGGAGACGATCTCGAACTCGTTCGGCTCACGGACGTCGATGATCTGGATGTTCTCGCCGTCGTCGATCCACTCCTTGAGCTGCTTGGGAGTGATCGTGGAGTCGATCGCCGCCGCCTGGGCCTCTTCGGAGACGACGCCGCAGAAGGCCTCGTAGTCGATCAGCTCGGTGACGGTCGGGTTCTCGCCGCAGACCGCGCAGTTCGGGTCCTTGCGGACCTTGACCTGGCGGTACTGCATCTCCAGGGCGTCGTAGATCATCAGACGGCCGACCAGCGGCTCACCGATGCCGGCGAGGAGCTTGATCGCCTCGTTGACCTGGATGGAGCCGACGGACGCGCAGAGCACGCCCAGCACGCCGCCCTCGGCGCAGGAGGGGACCATGCCGGGGGGCGGCGGCTCCGGGTACAGGCAGCGGTAGCAGGGGCCGTGCTCGGACCAGAAGACGGACGCCTGGCCGTCGAAGCGGTAAATCGAGCCCCACACGTACGGCTTGTTCAGCAGCACACACGCGTCGTTGACCAGGTAGCGGGTCGCGAAGTTGTCGGTGCCGTCGATGATCAGGTCGTACTGGCTGAAGATGTCCATCACGTTGTCGGCTTCGAGCCGCTCCTCGTGAAGGACCACGTTCACGTACGGGTTGATGCCCTTGACGGTGTCGCGGGCCGACTCGGCCTTGGAGCGGCCGATGTCGGACTGGCTGTGGATGATCTGGCGCTGCAGGTTCGACTCGTCGACCTCGTCGAACTCCACGATGCCGAGGGTGCCCACGCCCGCGGCGGCCAGGTACATCAGCGCCGGCGAGCCCAGGCCGCCGGCGCCCACACAGAGCACCTTGGCGTTCTTCAGCCGCTTCTGCCCGTCCATGCCCACGTCGGGGATGATCAGGTGGCGGGAGTACCTGCGAACCTCGTCTACGGTGAGCTCGGAAGCCGGCTCGACCAGGGGTGGCAACGACACGGGGACTCCGTTGGTCGGTCAATCACTACAGTTGTTCTCCTGGTAACACTGCCACGCCCTTCTTCATTCCGAGACACCCGTTCCGATGCGCGAGACGAAAGCGTCCCAGCACCCGGGCATCCGCCCCCGGCGGCCGGCGCGCACGGGCGCCGGCGGTCGTCAGATGCGGCATGCCGCCTCCATCCAGATGTCGGCCAGGGACTCCTCGAGGTTGATGCGGGGCCGCCAGCCGAGGCGGTCGCGGGCGGTGCGTACGTCGGCCTGCTGCCAACTGCCGCAGCCGTCCGGGTAGGGGTAGGCCACCGGAGGCGTGTGGTCCGGGTCGGTGCGGGGGTGTCCGAGGGCGGTGCGCAGCGGCCCGGGCGGGGCGTCGAGTTCGTGCAGGGCGCCGCCGTAGCCGGCCACGCGCGCGAGCACGGCCGCGGCGTCCCTGAGGCGGACGGCGCGGCCGGAGCCGATGTTGATCACGCCTTGCGCGGCGGACAACGAGGCGGCGTGCACGGCCCGGGCGACATCGCGCACGTCGACGAAGTCGCGCTGGACGCCGAGGCCGCCGAGCTTGAGCTCGCCGTCCCCGGACTGCATGGCGCGGCGCATGGCCTCGGCGAGCCGGCCGAGCGGGGAGCCGGCCGGGGTGCCGGGCCCGGCCGGCGAGAAGACCCGCAGGACGACCGCGTCCAGGCCGGAGCCGAGGACCAGTTCGGTCGCGGCCAGCTTGCTGACGCCGTACGGGCCGCCGGGGCGCGGTACGGCGTCCTCGGGCGTGGAGGAGCCGGGCTGGCTGGGGCCGTACTCCGAACCGCAGCCGATCTGCACCAGGCGGGCGCCGCAGCCGCTGCGGCGCAGCGCCTCGCAGACGGTGGCCACGGCGACGGTGTTGTGCCGGGTGAGTTCGCGGGCACCGCCGCGGGTGGCGCCGGCGCAGTTGATGACGACCCCGGGGTGGACCGCGTCCAGGAAGCGGGTGAGCGCGCCCGGGCTGCCGGTCGCGAGGTCGAAGCGGACGTCGGCGTCGTCGCCGCGGCCGAGCGCGGTGAGCTGGACGGCCGGGTCGGCGAGCAGGCGGTCGGCGACGAAGCGGCCGATGAAACCGTTGGCTCCGATCAGCAGGACCCTCATCGGGCGGCTCCCGGGGTGTGCGCGCCGGTGGTACCGGCCGTGTCGACGGCTTGTACGGCTGCTCCGGACGCTCCGGCGGCTCCGGTGGATCCGGGCGCTCCGGGTCGGGAGGTGGTCATCTGGTGTTCTCCTTCAGAGGGATGATGCGGATACCCGTGGCCGGTGGGTCGGGCCGGCGGGCGGGAGGTTCACTCGGGCGCTCCCGCGGGAGCGTGGGCCGAGGCCCGGGCGAGGGTGCGGCCCGCGTGCCACAGCAGGGCCAGGGCCGCGGTGCCGCAGGCGAGGGCCGGTACGGCGGCCTCGCCCCAGGCGTCCACGAGGGCGTGGACCGGGGCCGCCAGGAAGGCGCAGCCGGGCAGCCGGGCAGCCACCGGGAGCGTCAGGGCCAGCGCCTCCACCGCCACGGCGGCGCCCAGCGCCCGGGCGGCGGCGTGCCGGTGGCGGTGCGCGGTGAGCAGGCGTGCGGGCAGCAGCAGGGCGCCTAGGGTGAGTGCCTGCGGGTGGGCCGCGCGCTGGTGCAGGGTGGTGCCGCACAGCGTGAGCAGTGCGGCGAGGGAGCCCAGGAACAGGGCGAGCGCGCCGAGCAGCAGGGGCCTCATCGCGGCCGTGAACACCCTCAGGCTGCGGCTGCCGGCGAGCCTGCGGCGGGCGCCCGCGGCGAGGACATGGGCGCACCAGGCCGCGGGGGCGCAGGCCGCCAGGAGGGCCAGGACGGGCGCGGTGGCCGTGGGCCAGGGGCCGTCCGGAGCTCCGGTGGGCGGGGCGTCGGGACCGCCCGTCAGGACGGCGTGCAGGAGGCCGTCACCGACGAGGGCGTACCCGAGGAGCCAGAGCGTCCAGGCGTGCGCGCCGAGGGTCGCGCGCCCCGCGCGGGCGCCGGCGGGCGCGGCACGGCTCACTCGCGTGCCGGGCGGGCCGGCGAGCGGGCCGTGGCGCAGGGCCGCGCGGGTGGCCGCGGCGATGGCGAGGAGACCGCCGCAGGCCACCAGCAGGCGCGGGTACCCGTGGGTGAGGCGCAGTCCGGTCACCGTGGCCGCGCCGAGCGCTCCGGGCAGGAGGGTGAGCAGGACCCAGCCGGCGCGGACGCGGGGCACCGGCGGGAACTGGGGCTCCGGGGCGGGCCGCTCGGTGTCGCGGGGCACGCGCGCGTGCAGTTCCTCGGCGAGCGAGAAGACGTCGCGGTGGCGGTAGTGGGCCGCGGTCCGGTCGGTGATGCCGTGTGCCTCCAGCCCCACGGCGATCTCCAACGGGTCGACGGCCCCCTCGCACAGCTCACGGTGCCGGTGCAGCAGGACTTTCACCGGGTCTCCGGTCCCCTGCACAGCGCCCCGGCCCGGTGGCCGCCCGCCGAGACCGGACACCGGTGAGGGACCGCTCCCAGGACCGCACCCGGCCGGACCGGCCGACGTGTCGAAGCCGTGCTCGAAGCCCTGCGGACCGGTGGACAGCCGCTCCCCCGACGACCGCTCCCAGGCCACCGGCGACCACTCCGAAGGCCCGGGCCGCGACGCCCGGCCGCCCCCCGGCCAGCGCCCCGTCGGCACCGGTTGCCCCTCCGGCACCGACTGCCCCTCCGGTACCCACTCCCCCGACCGCGCGTCCCACGGATCGGCACCGCTCGGCATCCCCGGGCGGTCCGGGCCGACCGGGTCTCTCCGGGCCGGCGCGCCGGCGCCCGGGCCGTCCGCCGTCCCGGCGGACGGCGCGTCCGGCTCGCCCCGTGCCTCTTGGTCCTCCGCGGTCGGGCCCCAGTCCGTCGCGCTGCCGGGCACCCGGCCCTCCGGGTCTCTCATCGTGTTTCCTCCACCGACGGCTGGGTGGTGTCCGTCGCCCAGGCGGGGGCACCGCGGAGCAGGGCACGGTCCGCGGGACCGGCCCGGTGGCCGGGGACCAACGTCTCGGCGGGAGCCGCGAAGGGCCGTGGCTCGTGCGGAGCGGCCCGGCGGACCGGGTAGTGGGAGACGATCTCCAGATAGAGGCCGTGGAAAGCCGCGATGTTCCGCTCCACGGTGAACAGTTCGAGCGCCCGGGCGCGCGCGGCGGCACCGAGACGCGCACGGCGCCCGGGGTCGCGCAGCAACGCCACGCACGCCTCCGCGAGCGCCGTGGGATCGCCGGGTGGCACGACCAGTCCCGTGCCGCCGATGACCTCCACGACCGCGCCCACGTCCGTCGACACGGTGGCCCGGCCGCTGAGCATGGCCTCGACGAGACCGGCCGGGAAGCCCTCCGCGCGGCTGGAGAGGACCACGACCGTGGCGGCGGCGTACGCGTCCGGCTCCCCCGTCTCCTCGAAGGAGACGGGCTGATCGCCCTCGGTCCCGCCGGGGAACAGCCGCGCGGCCAGCGCCCGGCAGTGGCCGAGGTGGGCGGCGCCCTCGGTGCCGGACGGCGTGCCCACGACGCGCAGGCGCGCCTTGGGTTCCTCCCGGCGGACCTCGGCGAAGGCGTGCAGCAGGGTCACCAGGTCCTTGGCCGGGTCGACCGGTCCGGCCCAGACCAGTGTGTCCGGGTCGGAGGGGAGTTCCGGCTCGCCCGGCTCCGCGAACCGTTCGACGGCCGTGCCGGGGTACACCGTCCGGATCCGGGCCCGGTCGGCGCCGCACCGTTCCTGCCAGCGGCGCGCCTGCGTGTCGCCCGCGGTGAGGAGTTCGGCCGCGCGGTGGACCTCGGCCGCGAGCCGGCCGTGGAAGGCGGCGAGCACGGCCCGTACGGCGGGGGCGGCGGTGCCGGGGCCGGACGTCAGGTAGTGGGTGCGCAGGTGCACGGTGTACTCGGTGACGAGCAGCGGCACGCCGCAGAAGTGCCGGGCGAGCAGTCCGCAGAGGGCGGGCGCGCCGCCCGTGGTGGCGTGGCAGAGGTCGGCCGCGCCGAGGGCGTCGTCGTCGTACCAGTCGAGCGAGAGGGGGCGCAGGGCGCGTTCGAGGTGCGCGGCGATGGTGAGCAGGTCGGGCACCCGCGCCTCGTGCGCCGTGCACAGCGCGCGGGGGGCGCGGCACGCTCGCTCCAGGGCGCGCACGGCGGTCTCCGAGCGCAGGGCTCCGGTCAGTCCGCCCTGCTCACGGGCGAGTTCGGCGAGACCGTACAACGCGCTGCCGAAACGGTCCGCCAGGTCCCCGGACGCCTCCGGCACCTCCCCGCCGGGCACGCGCCGGGCGGCTCCGGTGCCCGTGCACACCGCCCCGACCAGTTCCGCGTAGCACTCGGCGAAGCGCCGGCGGGCGGGCCGGCCGTACCGGGCGCCCTCCGCCGGCCACGGCGGTGCCGTACGCACCCGGCGGACCTGTGCCGGCAGCGGGCGGCGGTCCCCGGTCCGTCCGCGCGGGCCGGGGCCGAGCGCGTAGACGTCGAACTCGTGCTGCTCGAGCCCGCGCACCAGCCGTTCGCACCAGAGCCCGGCGTCACCGCCCACATACGGGTAGCCACCCTCGGTAAGCAGCCCTAGGCGCACGTGTACACCCCCGGTCTCCCGTCTGGGGAGCCGCCGTCGGGCCGGCGGCTCGCAGCGGGATGAACGTAAGGGGACGAGGCGGTGGCGCGACGGACGGTTGTCCGTCGCACCACCAAAAGGGGTGAACGCTCGTAACTTTCGCGTGCGGGTCGCGTTCGGTCGCGCTAATGCGTCACAGGGTGACCGTGCGACCGCGACACGTCACGCCGTCGCCGGTTCCCGCCGGGCGGCGCGCCGCCGGGCCGCCAGGTCCGGGTCGAGCGCGGGTACGGCGGCCAGGAGCTGCCGGGTGTACGGCTCGCGCGGGCTGTCGTACACCTCGTCGGCGGGCCCGTGCTCGACGAGCCGGCCGCGTCGCATCACCGCGACCCGGTCGCTGACCTGGCGGACGACGGCGAGGTCGTGCGCGATGAAGACCAGCGCCAGGCCGAGTTCCCGCTGGAGTTCGCCCAGCAGGGCGACCACCTGGGCCTGGGTGGTGACGTCGAGCGCGGAGACCGGCTCGTCGCACACCAGGACGCGCGGCTCGGCGGCGAGGGCCCGCGCGATGCCGACGCGCTGGCGCTGGCCGCCGCTGAACTCGTGCGGGTAGCGGTCGTAGTGCGCCCGGTCGAGTCCCACGCGTTCCAGCAGGTCCGACACGCGCTGCCGGATGCGCCGCTCGTCGCGTTCGCCCCGGGCGCGCAGCGGGTCGGCGATGGACTCGCCGATGCCGCGGCGGGGGTTGAGGGAGGAGACGGGGTCCTGGAAGACCATCTGGACGGCCGGGTTCACCCCGGTGTGCGGGCGCCCCTCGTAACGGATCTCGCCGGCGGTCGGCGCCAGCAGCCCGACCAGCATGCGGCCGAGCGTGGTCTTGCCGCTGCCGCTCTCCCCGACCACCCCGAGGGTCTCCCCGCGCCGGACGCTCACCGAGACGTCGTCCACGGCCGCGAACGCCCGCCTGCCGCGCCCGAACTCGCGCCGCAGCCCGGTGGCCTCCAGCACGACCTCGCCGGTGGCCGGGGAACCGGTGCGGCGGGCGTCCACGCGCGGGACGGCGTCGAGCAGTTCGCGGGTGTACGGCTCGGCGGCCGCGGCGAGGACGGCGCCGACCGGGCCGCGCTCGACGGCCCTGCCGTGCCGCATGACGAGGATGTCGTCCACACTCTCGGCGGCCACGCCCACGTCGTGGGTGACCAGCAGCAGGCCCATGCCGGTCTCCGTGCGCAGGGCGTGCAGCAGATCGAGGATCTGCGCCTGGACGGTGACGTCGAGGGCGGTGGTCGGCTCGTCGGCGATCAGCAGCTCTGGCTCGCAGGCCAGGGCCATGGCGATGAGGGCGCGCTGGCGCATGCCCCCGCTGAACTCGTGCGGCCGGGACCGGGCCCGCCGTGCCGCGTCCGGGATGCCGACCCGGTCGAGCACGTCGACGGCACGCGCGCGTGCGGCGCGGCGCGACACTCGGGCGTGGACGCGGTAGACCTCGGCGATCTGGTCGCCGATCGCGTAGTACGGGTCGAGCGAGGACAGCGGGTCCTGGAAGACCATGGCCGCCTTGGCGCCGCGCAGCCGGCGCAGTTCCTCGTCGGAGGCCGCCCGGACGTCGGTGCCGGCCACCCGGACCGAGCCGCCGACCCGGGCGCCGGTGCCCCGGTGCAGGCCCAGCAGGGCGCCCGCGACCGTGGACTTGCCGGAGCCGGACTCGCCGACCAGGGCGAGGGCGGCGCCCTTCGCCAGGCTGAAGGAGAGTCCGTCGACGGCGCGCTGGGCGCCGAACTCGACGGTCAGGCCGGTCACGTCCACCAGGCTCATGCCAGCACCACCCGTCGGTCGGCCACCGCGTACAGGACGTCCGCGACGGCGTTGGCGAGGACCACGAAGAAGCCGGTCACCAGGACCATGCCGACGACCACCGGCAGGTCGACGACCTTGACGGCGTGCACCAGTTCCTGGCCGATGCCGGGCAGGCCGAACAGGGTCTCGGTGAGGACGGCGCCGCCGACGGCCGAGCCGACGGTGACCGCGTTGAGGGCGATGACGGAGGCCGTCGCGCCGCGCAGCGCGTGCCGGACGATCACCGCGCGTTCGCCGACGCCGTAGGCGCGGAAGGTGCGGATGTGGTCCTCGGCCAGCGTCTCCAGCATCGAGGCCCGGGTCACCCGGGCGAAGCCGGCCGCCTCGATGAGGGCGAGGGACAGCCAGGGCAGCAGCAGGTTCCACGCCCACTGTTCGGGGTCGTCGGTGAAGTTCACGTACTGCGGGAAGGGCAGCAGCCCGAGTTCGCCGCAGACGACGATCATCAGGACCAGGCCGATGACGAAGACGGGGGTGGCGACGCCCGCGAGGGTGATCGCGGTCAGCACGCGCTCGGAGAGCCGGCCGCGCCGCCAGGCGGAGAGCACGCCGGTGCCGACGCCGAGCACCAGCCAGATCACCATCGCGCCGGTCACCAGCGAGAAGCTCACCGGCAGCTTGGCCGCGATGATGTCGGTGACCTGCCGGCCGGTCCGGTACGACTGGCCCAGGCAGGGCGCCGCGCAGTGTTCCGTGGAGGTGCCCGTGGAGTAGTCCTGGCCCGCGAAGACGCCCTGGAGGAAGTGCCAGTAGCGCACGTACAACGGGTCGTCGAGGTGGAGCCGCTGGGCCACCTGGTGGACCTGGGCCGGGGAGCAGCGCGGGCCGCAGGTGATCTGGGCGACGTCGCCCGGGGTGACGTAGAAGACGACGTAGATGATCACCGAGAGCACGAACAGGGTGACCACGGCGCCGGCGAGCCGGCGCAGGACGAAACCGGTGAAGCCGTTCACGCCTCCTCCTTCCGCGGCGCGGTGGCCGGTACGGCCGCCCCGGCGGGTGTCTCCCGTGTGCGGCCGGTGCCGACGCGCAGCCGGGAGGCGGCGCGCGGGTCGAGGGCGACGCGGACGCCGTCGCCGAGGACGGTCATCGCGAACACGGTCACGAACAGGGCGAGGGCGGGCAGCAACAGGTACTGCGGGGCCGCCTCGTACCAGACGTCGGCGGAGGTGAGCATCTGGCCCCAGGAGGGGGTGGGCGGCTGCACGCCGACGCCGAGGAAGGACAGGGCCGCCTCGGCGCTGATGTTCGCCGGGACCAGCAGCGCGGCGTAGGTGATGACCGGCGCGGCGAGGCCCGGGAGGAGTTCGCGCACGGCGGTCCGCCGGGCGCTCCAGCCGCTGAGCCGGGACGCGGAGACGTAGTCGAGGTTCTTCAGGGCGAGGGTCTGCGCGCGCACCATCTTCGCGATCGTGGACCATCCGGCGACCAGGGTGAGGATGAGCGCGACCAGGACCGGCCGCGGGAAGCCGCCGGGTACGACGGCCAGCAGGGCCAGCGCCATGATCATCAGCGGCATCGAGAGGAAGATGTCGGTGATCCGGCTCAGGACCAGGTCGATCCACCGGTTGCCGAGCCCTGCGGCCAGGCCCATGGCGACGCCGATGAGGACCTGGGCCAGGGTGGCGCCCAGGGAGACGCCCAGGGAGACCCGCGCGCCGTAGACCAGGCGGGCGAACATGTCGCGGCCGGTCTGCGGTTCGACGCCCAGCCAGTGGTCGGCGCTCGCGCCGCCGAAGGAGCCTAGGGGGACGCCGCCGCGGGCGGAGTCGACCAGGGCAGGGTGGTAGGTGGTCGGGTCCTGGCCCTCCAGGGCGGTGAGCAGCGGCGCGGCGAGCGCGGCCAGGACGAGCAGGGCGACCACGACGGCGGCGACGAGGGCGGCGCGCCGCGCCCGCAGCCGCCGCCAGAACTGACGGGCCCCCGGGACCGCCGGGACGGTGGTGCCCGTCCCGGCGGTCCCGACGGCGGCAAGTGCCTCGCTCACGGCGCTACTTCACCGCGACCTGGGAGACGTCCAGGACACCGGTCCAGTCGCTGATGACGATGTTCTTGACGTCCGAGCCGTACAGGCGCTTGTAGACCGGGTGGAACAGCGGCACGACGAGGGCCTTCTCGCCGATCTTCTTGTCCAGCGCGCCCCAGCGCCGGGCGGCGGCGTCGAGGTCGGTCAGCTTGTTGATCGCGTCGATCTCGTCATTGACCGACTTGTCGTCGAGCAGGCCCGTGTTGAAGTTCGCTCCGTCCTCGACGATCTGCCGGCCGTCGAAGATGGGGGCGAGGAAGGGGCCGCCGGACGGCCAGTCCGCGCCCCAGTGGGCGAGGAAGAGGCCCGGCTCGCTCTTCACGCTGTGGGTCTTGTCGTTGTAGTCGTTGTCCTCCAGGCCCTGGAGCCTGACCGTGATGCCCGCCTTCTTGAGCGCGTCCTGGACGGCGGTGGCGATCTCCGGGCTGGTCTCGAAGTCCTTGCTGTTGGAGTGGGTCAGCGTGATGCTCAGCCCGTTCTTGTGCCCGGCCCGCGCCAGCAGTTCCCTGGCCTTCGCCGGATCACCGGAGGCGCCCGCCGGGAAGGGGTCGTACGGCGTGTAGCCGAAGGACTTCTGGTTCGGCAGGAACGTGGTGGCGGGCTCGGCGAGGGCGCTGCCGCCGGCCGCGTTGACCACCGAGGACCGGTCGATGGCGTAGGCGATCGCCTGGCGCACCCTGGGGTCGTCGAACGGCTTCACCTTCGGGTTGAACGCGAGGTAGTTCGTGTAGCCGAAGTGACCGGTGCCCACGCGGGCGGCCAGTTTCCTGTCGCCGCTGACCTTGGCGAGTTCGGCGGGGCCGAGGTTGGTGTCCGTGGTGACGGCGGCGGCGTCCGCGCCCTGGGACGCGGACAGCCGCTGGTTGATGACCGAGGAGTCGAGCCCGGAGCGCACGTCGACGGTGTCGGGGTACGCCTTGCGCTCGGCGTCGGTGGCCGCCGACCAGTGCGGGTTGCGCTCCAGGACGAGGTGCTCGCCGTCGTTCTCGTTCCTGACCACCTTGTAGGGGCCGGAGGAGACCGGATGCGACTCGTACTTGGTGCCGGTGTCCTTGCTCCTCGGCACCGGGGTGAACTGCGTCTGCGTGGCGAGGTACGGGAACTCGCCCTCCGGCTTGTTCAGATGGAAGACGATCGTCCGCTCGTCGGGCGTCTCGATCGCGGCGAGGCCCTTCTTGTCCTTGTACGGCCCCTGGTAGCCGGCGGCGCCGACCAGCCAGTCCCGCAGATAGGGGGCGCCGCCGGAGAGTTCGGGGGCGAAGGAGCGCTCGATGCCGTACTTGATGTCGGCCGACGTGATCGGCGTGCCGTCCTCGTACTTGAGGCCCTTCTTCAGGGTGTACGTCCACACGGTCGCGTTCTTGTCGGGGCGCCCGGTGTCGGTGGCGAGGTCCGGGACGACCTTCGCGCCGGCCTCGCCGTTCTCGCGGTTGCGCGTGGTGAGGGTGCGGAAGACCAGCGAAGGGACGTTTCCGCCGCCGGAGGTGTACAGCCGCGCGGGATCGAAGTCGCTCTGCGGCTGGGAGTTCAGGATCGTGAGCGTGCCGCCCTTGTGGGGCGCGGAGTCACCACCGGAGCCCTTGTCATCGCTGTCCTCGGGGCCGCAGGCGGCGACGCCCGCTGCCATGACCAGGCTGACGGATACCGCTGCCACGCGGCGCGCTCTGACGGACGGTTGACGCATCGGAATGACGACCTCTCGGGATGACGAGTCGGGACGAGACGGTTGATCGTGGATGGATCAGACATCTCGGCACGTGAGACGTGCGGACGAGGAATGAGACGACTGCGGACAGACGTCGGCCCCGGCGTCGGGTCGTCGGAAAATCCGTGACACGGTCACGGAGGAGAAGGGTGGAACAGTCGCGACGCGAACGCCCGGGGAGGCGGTGTCAGCGACAGTCGATGTCGGCCACGCAGAGCGCGGTCACGCCGATGAGCGCCAGCTCGATGGCGGCGCTCCCAGGGGCGGCGTGACGGGACCACATGCGCAGAAATATGGATGACCATATGGGCTCATGTCAATGTGACATGAGCGGCGCTTGTCAACTCCCCGGGTACGGCCAGGGGTTGGCCCGGCAGTGGATTCCGTCGTGGTCCAGGAACTTGGTCTGCTGCTGCATCACGGGCGCCAGTTCGCCGTCCTTCTCGCAGGTGACGTGGCCGTGGCCGAGCCGGTGGCCGACCTCGTGGTTGATCAGCATCTGCCGGTACGCATGGATCCGGTCGCCGTAGGTCGTGCTTCCCCGAGCCCACCGGTACGCGTTGATCATGACGCGTTCGGTCGCGGCCGAGTCGCAGGAAACGTTGTCCTCGGTCGTGTCCAGCCCCGACTTGGCGCACCACTTGGCGGTGGTGCCGGGGCTGGCCAGCGTGATCACGAAGTCGGGCGTGCCGGAGGAGACGCGCTCGAAGGTGCGGGCACCGCCGTGGGCCCAGCTGCGCCGGTCGTTGAGCGTCTTCTGCACGGCCTCGGCGAACAGCGCGCCGTCCAGTCCGAGTCCCTGCTCGACATCGACGCGGTAGCGGTATTTCCGCCCGGTGCCGGGCGCCTTGGCGAACCCGGGCACGACGTCGAACTTCCCCGGCCCGCTCAGCGTGGCGGCGAGCGGATACGTACGGTTCATCTTCTGGTCGTACGTCAGGGCCGCCGCGCTCGGCACGGCGGAGGGCGCCGAGTCACCGGAGACGTGGGTGTCGTGGGCGGGGCCGGTGGCGGACCGCGACCGAACGTCGCCGTCGTCCCGCGCCTTGGTCACCTGGCCGGCGACCATCACCGCGAGCACGGTGGTGACGGCAGCCGCCGCGATACCGGTGAAGGTCCGTCCCTTCCCGCCCCGCTGTACGGGTGCGCCGGTACGGGATGCCCGCTGCGGCTCGGCCGGCCCTCCGGCCCCGGGGAGCGCGGCACCAGAACCGGTACCGGTACCGGGTCCGCCGGTGTCCCCGCGCCCGGCGCCACGCGGACCGTCGGCCTCACCGGCGCCGTCGAAGGCTTCCAGGTACTCCTGACGAGGGCCGCGTCCGGAGCCGCGCCGCGCTGCGGCCGACCCCGCCTGCCGCTGCCGCGGCAGCACCACGCCGGGCCCGCCTGCCGCCGCCGGCCCGCCCAGCTCGCCCCAGCCGCCTCCGGCCTCCCGCTGCTCGGGATGCCCGCCCCGCGCGGAAGCGGCACCGGAGTCACCGGTACCGCCGGGGTCGCCGGCCGTGCCGTGCGCGGGGTGGCCGGTACGCGCCCGGGGCGTACCCGCCGCGGGAGTGCCGTCGGGCAGTCCCGTGGCCCCGGAGCCGGGCGCGTCGCCGGCCGGCGGCCCGGGAAGGGGGCGCTGCCGGCCGTCGGCACGGCTGCCGTGTCTGCCGGCGCGTTCGCGTTCCGGAGTTATGTCCGTCGACTCGGTCCTGGGGGCCGGTCCGCGGCGGCTGTGGCGTCCCACCCTGGCCCTCAGCTCCTCGCGTCCGGGAGGGCACCGTCGGCGTCCGCCGGCTGCGCGAGCAGCTCGCGGAACGCGCCGGCGACCACGTCGGGGTACTCCATCATCGCCACGTGCCCGGCGTCCGGCAGGGTCACCAGCCGGGAGCGGCGGAAGGCGCCGGCGGCCTTGCGGGCCATGCGGAAGCCGACGAGCTGGTCCCGGCCGCCGTAGACCAGCAGGGTGGGGGCCAGCACCCGTTCGGCCTGGCGCCACAGCCCGTGCTGCCCGCCGAGCGTGTAGGCGTTGACGATGCCGCGCGCCGAACGGGCCATCGCGTCCCAGAAGTACGGCAGCCGCAGCCGCCGCTCCAGCTCCTCCACGGCCTGCCGGAACGCCTCCGGCGTCACCCGGCCGGGGTCGCCGTAGCACAGCCCCATCACCCCGCGCACCCGCTGCTCGGCGGTCCACTCCTTGGTGAGCCGGGTGAACAGGGCGGCGATCCCGGGCACCCCGAGCAGCCCGGTCGGCACCGCGGTGCGCTGGACGCGCAGTTCCGGCAGGGCGGGCGAGACGAGCGTGAGCGTCCGGACGAGGTCGGGGCGCACGGCGGCCACGCGGGTGGCGACCGCGCCGCCGAGCGAGTTGCCGAAGAGGTGGACCGGGCCGCGGCCGGCCGCGTCGAGATACCGGATGACCGCGCGCGCGTGCCCGGTGACGGAGTAATCGCCGTCGTCCGGGGGCGGGGAGTCGCCGAAGCCGGGCAGGTCGACCGCCTCGCCGTCCACGACGTCGGCCAGCTCGGCCATCAGCGACGACCAGTTCTGCGAGGAGCCGCCGAGTCCGTGGACGTACAGCGCGGGCGGCAGGTCCTCGCGCGCGGGTGGCCGGGAACGGATCGTCAGCGTGACACCGGGCAGGCCCACGGACCGCAGTCGCTCGCCCTCACCGACCCGGACGGGCGCCACTCGGGGAAGCACACTGGCGGCCGGCACGGACGGCGACTCGGTCGAAGACATGCGGCAATGTTACGAGGTGATCACGTCCGGATTCATGTGTTCGCCATCACAGAGTGAACCGTATCCGGACGGAGAACCGGGCAACGGACGGGCCTGATGGCATGGCGTTCGGATCAGCAGTTGCCTAGGCTCGTACAGAGGGCACCCGCGTGTGGCCCCTGCTGTTTCCAGGGACGTTCGTAGGAAGGGAGCCCACCATGGCCTATGACCCCACAGACCCCGACGTGATCGAGGACCTCGACGAGCTGGAGGCCGGAACGGTGGCGGAGTTCGATGTCGAGGCGCCCGAGGTGGACGCCGCCGAGCAGCAGGCGGACATCGCACCGGACCGCGACGACCCCCTGACGGGCGTGGACCCGGACCGCGGGAACGAGGCCGATCTCATGGAACAGGCGCGCGTCGTCGCGCTCGACGAGGACGACTACCGCTGACCTCGCGGGACCCCGGCCGACCGCCCCGGGACGCCGCACGGCTTTCGCCGTCGTCCGGTACGTGAAATTCTGCGCTCGCACCGCGCACACCACTGTTACCGAAAAGTACGATGGCCGCGCGGCCGAGACCGCATGTGGACGACTTTGGGAGGCGGCGTGACAGCCATCGAGCAGACTGAGGCGGCACGCCCGCGGGGCACCCGTCTGCCCCGCCGAGCCCGGCGGAACCAGTTGCTGGGCGCCGCTCAGGAGGTTTTCGTCGCCCAGGGCTACCACGCGGCGGCGATGGACGACATCGCCGAGCGGGCCGGGGTGAGCAAGCCGGTGCTCTACCAGCACTTCCCCGGCAAGCTCGACCTCTACCTCGCGCTGCTGGACCAGCACTGCGAGTCGCTGATCCAGGCCGTGCGCGGCGCGCTGGCGTCGACCACCGACAACAAGCAGCGCGTCCGGGCGACGATGGATGCCTACTTCGCCTACGTGGAGGACGACGGCGGCGCCTTCCGGCTGGTCTTCGAGTCCGACCTGACCAACGAGCCCGCGGTGCGCGAGCGCGTGGACAAGGTCACCAACGAGTGTGCCGAGGCGATCTGCGACGTCATCGCCGAGGACACCGGCCTGTCGCGCGCGGAGTCGATGCTGCTCGCCTCCGGCCTCGGCGGACTCGCCCAGGTGGTCGCCCGCTCCTGGCTGCACAGCGACCGCAGCGTCCCGCGCGACCAGGCGGTGCAGCTGCTGGCCTCGCTGGCCTGGCGGGGCATCGCCGGCTTCCCGCTGCACGGCACCGAGCACCACTGAGGGACCGTTTGTTCCCGCACGGTGTTCGCTCCTGGCGTTCCGGCGCGGGGCGTGTACGTCCCCTCACCGGACTAATGTGTGCGGAGTACGGCGCGGTTGATCGCGCACATCACTGACCGTCGGAGGGACATAGCCGTGGAGGTCAAGATCGGCGTGCAGCACGCGCCCCGCGAGATCGTTCTGGAGAGCGGTCAGAGCGTCGAGGAGGTCGAGCGCGTGGTGGCCGAGGCGCTGGCCGGCAAGACGGGGCTGCTCAGCCTCCAGGACGAGAAGGGCCGCAAGGTCCTGGTGCCGACGGACCGGCTGGCGTACGTGGAGATCGGCGAGCCGACCGTGCGCAAGGTGGGTTTCGGCGCGCTCTGAGCGGAAACCCCGCGCGTCGCAGCGGAGTCGTCACGAGGGCCCGGCGGTCATGTGCCGCCGGGCCCTCGCGTACGGTCCGGGGCACCGTGTGCGGGTGCTCGCGCCCACCCGTGCGAGGGTGCTCCGCACACACGTACGGAGCACAACTTCTCCACAGCCAAGGATTGCAATTCGCAGGTCACGGGTAAGACGGGCTACGACCGTCGAGCCGGACAGGCCGTGGGAGGGACCCCGACATGATCTTCGAAGCACTCGGCTCCGCCGTGCTCGGTCTGATTCTCGCCTGGGCGGCGGCGCACCGGCTCGCCCATCGGCTGCCGGCCCGCCCGCTGGTGTACTCGACGGGCGTGGCCGCAGCCCTCTTCGGCGACTTCGTCACCCGTACCGCCCTGGGTCCCGGCACCGTGCCGCTCAGCCTGCTGGGCGCCGCGGTCATCTCGGTGGCGTCGCTGTCCCTGCTGCTGCGCCCGGCGGGCCGCCTGCGCAGGCGATCGGCGCCGGCGTGAACCGGAGCAGGGACCGGGACGGCACCGGCGCCCGGGTTCGGTCCGGGCGGGAAGCCCGGGACCGTGCGGCACTCAGGCCGCGAGGCCCAGCGCGGCCATCCGCTTCGTGTGCGCCTCGGTGATCCGCGAGAACATCCTGCCGACCTCGGCTAGGTCGAAGCCGTCGGCCACGCCCCCCACGAGCATCGTGGACAGCGCGTCCCGCTCGGCCACCACCCGCTGCGACTGGGACAGCGCCTCGCCCATCAGCCGCCGCGCCCAGAGCGCCAGCCGGCCGCCCACGCGCGGGTCGGCGTCGATGGCGGCCCGTACCTTCTCCACCGCGAACCCGGCGTGCCCGGTGTCGTCCAGCACGGCGAGCACCAGCTCACGCGTGTCGGAGTCGAGGCGCGCCGCCACCTCCCGGTAGAAGTCGCTGGCGATCGAGTCACCGACGTACGCCTTGACCAGGCCCTCCAGCCAGTCCGACGGCGCGGTCTGCCGGTGGAAGCCGTCGAGCGCGGCCACGAACGGGTCCATGGCGGCCGTCGGCTCCTCGCCGATCCCGGTCAGCCGGTCCCGCAGCCGCTCGAAGTGGTGGAACTCCGCCGAGGCCATCTTCGCCAGCTCCGCCTTGTCCGCGAGGGTCGGCGCCAGCTTGGCGTCCTCCGCGAGCCGCTCGAACGCCGCCAGCTCTCCGTAGGCGAGCGCGCCGAGCAGGTCCACGACGGCGGCGCGGTACTGCGGGTCGGCGGACGCCTGCGCCCAGTCCTGGGCGGCGACACCGGTGGGGCCGGGGGATTCGGCGGACGCGTTCTCAGGCTTGTCAGAGCTAGTCATGAGGCGCACAATAGCCCGCTCGGCGGCTCGCTCAAGCCCTTGGCCGATCCCCCGGACGATCATCCCGGAACCCCGGCCGATCACTGTGACGACCACTACGTGACCGAATCGGCCATCGCATGTGCGCCAATCCGGGGTATGGTGGTAATGCGCCTGCTGAGTGCGTCGACGGTGTTCGACGTGTCCCGACAGGCCGCACGCATGAGGATGCCCGGTCGGTGGCCCGATCGGCTCCGACCCGACAGCTCTCCACGACCGTGCGGCTCAGACCGTACGACAACGGGAGAGACCCTCAGCGGTACGAGCGCTAGAGCGTCGGCAGAGGTCCCGTGTCTTACGGCTTGCCCGAGTGGTTCGTCCGTACGGCAGCCGACGTCCCCGGCACGGTCAGACATGACCCCCCGCGCTCGCCTCGCACCGCACACACAGAAGAGGCAGCACCCTGACTACGACGTTCCGAGACCTCGGGATCCTTCCCGAGACCGCCGAAGCCCTGGAAGCCGTCGGCATCATCACCCCCTTCCCCATCCAGGAGATGACGCTCCCCGTAGCCCTGTCGGGCACGGACGTCATCGGGCAGGCCAAGACCGGCACCGGCAAGACGCTGGGCTTCGGCCTCCCGCTCCTCGAGCGCGTCACCGTCCCCGCCGACGTCGAGGCCGGACGCGCCACCCCCGAAGACCTCACCGACGCCCCGCAGGCCCTCGTCGTCGTCCCCACGCGCGAGCTGTGCACCCAGGTCACCAACGACCTGCTGACGGCGGGCAAGGCCCGTAACGTCCGCGTGCTCGCGATCTACGGCGGCCGGGCGTACGAACCGCAGGTCGAGGCCCTGAAGAAGGGCGTCGACGTGGTCGTCGGTACCCCGGGCCGGCTCCTCGACCTCGCGGGCCAGAAGAAGCTGGACCTCAAGCACGTCAGGTGCCTGGTCCTCGACGAGGCCGACGAGATGCTCGACCTGGGCTTCCTGCCCGACGTCGAGAAGATCATCGACATGCTGCCGGCCAAGCGCCAGACCATGCTGTTCTCGGCGACCATGCCGGGCGCGGTCATCGGCCTCGCGCGCCGCTACATGTCCCGGCCCACGCACATCCGCGCCACCGCGCCGGACGACGAGGGCGCCACGGTCGCGAACATCAAGCAGTTCGTGTACCGCGCGCACAACATGGACAAGCCGGAGATGGTCGCCCGCATCCTCCAGGCCGAGGGCCGCGGACTGGCGATGATCTTCTGCCGTACCAAGCGCACGGCCGCCGACATCGCCGAGCAGCTCCAGCGGCGCGGGTTCGCCTCCGGCGCGGTCCACGGCGACCTCGGCCAGGGCGCCCGCGAGCAGGCGCTGCGCGCCTTCCGCAACGGCAAGGTCGACGTCCTCGTCTGCACCGACGTCGCCGCGCGCGGCATCGACGTCGAGGGTGTCACCCACGTCATCAACTACCAGTCCCCCGAGGACGAGAAGACCTACCTGCACCGCGTCGGCCGTACGGGCCGGGCGGGCGCCAAGGGCACGGCGATCACGTTCGTCGACTGGGACGACATCCCGCGCTGGCAGCTGATCAACAAGGCGCTGGAGCTGGACTTCCACGAGCCGGTGGAGACGTACTCCAGCTCGCCGCACCTCTTCACCGACCTGGGCATCCCCGCGGGGACCAAGGGCATCCTGCCGCGCTCCGAGCGGACCCGTGCGGGTCTGGACGCGGAGGAGCTGGAGGACCTGGGCGAGACCGGCGGTCGGGGCGCACGCGGCCGGGGCCGCGGTGGCCGGGGCGACCGTGCCCCGTCGGCCGACCGCGCGCCGGCGGCCGAGCCGGAGCGTCCGGCCCGTACGCCGCGCAGGCGCCGCCGTACGCGCGGTGGCGCGCCGCTGGACGCCGCCGCGACCGCACCGGCCGCCGCCTCCACGCCGGTCGCCGAGGCCGTCGGGACGGAGGAGGCCGAGTCCGCCGCGCGTACCCCGCGCCGCCGTCGCCGTACGCGCGGCGGAGCTGCCGCACAGCCGGTGACGGCCGCCGCGGCGGCCACGGCGGCCACGGCGACCGAGGAGACGCCCGCCGCCGAGCCGGTGGCCGTCGCGGAGGTTCCCGCCCCCGTCGAGGAGGCCCCGGAGAAGCCGCGCCGCCGCCGCACGCGCAAGTCGGCGGCGACCGAGCCGGCGCAGGCCGAGGCTCCGGTGACGACGGAGGCTCCGGCCCTCGTCGCCGAGCCCGTGGCCGCGACCGCCCCGGTGGCGGAGCCCGAGGCCGCGCCGGCGACGGAGACCAAGCCGCGCCGCCGCACGCGGAAGACGGCCGAGCCCGCCCCCGAGGCGGCGGCCGTGGAAACGGCCGAGGCCGCGCCGGAGACCAAGCCGCGCCGGACGCGGAAGACCGCGTCTGCCGTGGAGCCCACGGCAGACGTCGCCGAGGGCGCGGAGACCAAGCCGCGCCGGACGCGGAAGACCGCGTCTGCCGTGGAGCCCACGGCAGACGTCGCCGAGGGCGCGGAGACCAAGCCGCGCCGGACCCGCAAGGCCACGGCCGCCGTGGAGTCCCTGGAGACCGAGGCCGAGGCCAAGCCGCGCCGGACGCGGAAGACCACGGCCGCGGCACCGGAAACCACCGAGGCGGAGGCCGAGACCAAGCCCCGGCGCACCCGCAAGACGGCTGCCACCGCCGAAGCCCCCGAGGCCGAGGCGGAGACCAAGCCGCGCCGCACCCGCAAGACCACGGCTGCGGCACCGGAAACCACCGAGGCCGAAGCCGAGGCCAAGCCGCGCCGCACCCGCAAGACCACGGCTGCGGCACCGGAAACCACCGAGGCGGAGGCCGAGACCAAGCCCCGGCGCACCCGCAAGACGGCTGCCACCGCCGAAGCCCCCGAGGCCGAGGCGGAGACCAAGCCGCGCCGCACCCGCAAGACCGCCGCAACGGCACCGGAAACCACCGAGGCCGAAGCCGAGGCCAAGCCGCGCCGCACCCGCAAGACCGCCGCGACCGCCCCGGAGGCCCCGGAGGCCGAGGCGGAGACCAAGCCGCGCCGGACCCGCAAGGCCACGGCCGCCGCCGAAGCCCCCGAGGCCGAAGCCGAGGCCAAACCGCGCCGCACCCGCAAGACGGCTGCCGCCGCGGAAGCCGTTGACGGCGAGGCGGTCGCCGCTCCGAAGGCACGGCGGGCCCGTAAGGTTACGGCCGCCGAGGCGGCTGCCCCGGAGATTCCGGCGCAGTCCACCGAGGAGCCGGAGGCCAAGCCGCGGCGCCGGACCCGCAAGGCGGCTCAGTCCGCCGCCGAGGCGGTCGGTGAGAGCGCCGGCACGACGGCGCCCAAGCCGCGCCGGACCCGCAAGGCCACGGCTGCCGCAGAGGCGCCCGAGGCCTGATCCGGCGCCGCACGCGCGGCGACGGCAGGGCATCAGCACCGGTCCGATGGCCGGGTCCACGACAGTGGGCCCGGCCATCGGCGTCTCCGCCCCGGCCGGAACCCGCGCCCCGTGCCCCCGCCACCCATCACCCCCCTCCCCACCCCCTCCCGATAGCCTCTCCCCATGAGCAGGCCCGCCACCTTCGTTCCGCCGCCCGGTGCCCGTGCGTACCCGCTCCGGACGGTGCGCGGTGAGTTCGCCGTGGTCGACGCGCCGGTGGCCGCCGGTGTCGAGCCGAGGGGGGTGGCACTGCTGCTGCCGGGGTTCACCGGGAGCAAGGAGGACTTCAACCCGCTGCACGTGCCGCTCGCCGAACGCGGATACCGGACCGTCGCCGTGGACGGGCGGGGCCAGTTCGAGTCGGACGGCCCGGTGACGGACGAGTCGGCCTACGCGCAGGAGGAGCTGGCGCGGGACGTGCTCGCGCAGGCGGAGGCGATCGGCGGCCCGGTGCATCTGCTGGGGCACTCCCTGGGCGGCCAGATCGCGCGCGCGGCCGTGCTGCTCGACCGCTCACCCTTTCTGTCGCTCACTCTGATGGCCTCCGGCCCGGCGCAGATCTCGGCGCCCCAGCGGGAGCGCGTGAAGCTGCTCCGGGACGCGCTGGCGGTGCTGAGCATGGCCGAGGTGTGGGAGGCGCTCCAGGCGATGGAGCCGCCGGAGGAGACGGAGGCGCCGGCGCTCGACGCCGGGCTGGACGACCGGGCGGACCTGCGGCGCCGCTGGCTGGGCACCAAGCCCGCCCAGTTGCTGGCCACCGGTCGCCAGCTGTGCACGGAACCGGACCGGGTCGCCGAGCTGGCGGCCGTACCGCTGCCGTTCCATGTGCTGTCGGGCGCGCGGGACGACACCTGGCCGCTGCCGCTCCTCGACGACATGGCCCTGCGGCTGCGGGCCCGGCGCACGGTCATCGAGGGCGCCGAGCACTCCCCGAACACCGACCGGCCGCTGGAGACGGCCCGGGCACTGGCCGGCTTCTGGGACGACAGCGCGGACGCCCGACGGAGGGCCTAGTACTGGGCCCGAAGGTGCTCCCAGAAGCCGTCCCGGAGCGCGCGGCGCAGCTCCGCCTGGCCGCGCAGGGAGTACTGGAGCAGTGCCTCGGCCTCGACCAACAGGTCCTGGTCGACGGAGCCGGGGAGGTAGGGGTGGCCGGGGAACAGCTCCACGAGCGCTTCCCGGCCCCGGGAGGCGAGCCACTTGGCCGCGATCTGGGCGCCGACGAAACGGACGTCCTCGCGGG
The DNA here is from genome assembly GCF_040636485.1 of Streptomyces sp. NPDC038707. Taxonomy (NCBI): domain Bacteria; kingdom Bacillati; phylum Actinomycetota; class Actinomycetes; order Kitasatosporales; family Streptomycetaceae; genus Streptomyces; species Streptomyces sp. NPDC038707. The sequence continues at coordinate 51,719 of NZ_JBEZUP010000013.1, read as the reverse complement.
TGGGCCGGGCGGTACCGGTGGCGTCGTACGCGGCGGCCGTGCGCCGGGAGACGTACGGCTTGAAGAAGTCCAGGTCGAAGGTGCGCTGGCTGTCGACCTCCCAGAGCAGCGGTTCGGCCTGGTTGCGGCCCTCGGGTGCCTCGATGCCCCAGAGGTGCACGCGGGCGCCGTAGCCCTGGGCCGCCTCGACCGCCGAGACCAGGTCCTCGTCGCCGCCGAGGAGGGCCGCGTCGCTGATCGCGCGGTGCCTGGCCAGTGACTCCAGGTCCGAGCGGATCAGCGAGTCGACGCCCTTCTGCTGGTTGCTGGCGTTGAGGTTGCCGAGGCGGACCTTGACGTCGGGCAGTTCGGCGATGGCCTGCTGCTCGGCGGTGTGGATGCGGCGCCGGGCGCCGTCGTACCAGTAGACGCGCAGCAGCCTGCTGTCCGCGAAGATCGTGCGGGCGCGGTCGATCAGCGCGTCGATCAGGCCCTCGGCGTCCAGGTCGAAGGCGCGGCGGTCCTCGGTTCCGGCGACCAGCCGGCCGGCCGCGGCGTACAGATAGCCGGCGTCCACGAAGATCGCGTGCGTCGAGGGCGTCTTCGCCACCTCGGCGAGCATGCGCTCCAGCAGCTCGTTGGTGCGGTCGATGCGGGCCCCGAGGGCGGCGGCCAGGTCGTCGTTCATTGCCTTCATTGTCCTGGTGGTCACACTACGAACACAACCGGTCCCGGTCGGTCCCTTGCGCGCCGCTTACCGGTCAGTTATTAGTCGTTCGAAAAATTTCTTTAGCGTAGGGAATGTTCGTAACAAAGGGAGCGTTGACTAGGTACGACACCGGGAGCACCGGCTGTCACACCAGTAGTTCTCCGCAGGAGGATGACCAGACGAAGGGAGAAGCCCGTGCGCTTCGAAATCATGCGACTCGACGAGGTCGACGGCACCGCCGTGGACAGCACCGTCGTGGACGCCGCCTCCGTCAACCGGATCGTTCAGCAGGCCGCCGCCATCGGGCAGCGCCTGTGGATCCGCCCGGCCGAGACCCAGGCCTCATAGCCCGCACGCGGGCGTTCGCCACTCAAGCTTTCCGGGGGAGCCGAGCCGACGAGGGTCAGCTCCCCCGGATCACCTGAGTGACACCGTTGATGATCTGCTGGACGGCGATCGCGGAGAGCATCATGCCCGCGAGCCGCGTCACCAGTACGACGCCGCCGTCCTTGATGACCCGGATGATCAGCAGCGAGTAGCGCATCACCAGCCACAGCACGACATGGATCGCGAGGATCGCGGACCACACCGAGATCTGCGTGGTCACGCTGTCGGCCTTCTGCACGGCCAGGATCACGGACACGATCGCGCCGGGCCCCGCCAGCAGCGGCATGCCGAGCGGCACGAGGGCCACGTTGACGTCCTTCGTCTGCTTCGGCTCGTCGGTCTTGCCGGTGAGCAGGTCCAGCGCGATCAGCAGGAGCAGCAGTCCGCCCGCGATCATCAGCGCCGGCACGGAGACGTGCAGGTAGTCCAGGATCTGGTGGCCCAGGACGCCGAAGACGGCGATGACCCCGCCCGCCACGCAGACGGCCTGGAAGGCCATCCGCTTCTGCACCTTGGCCGGCCGTCCGGCGGTCAGGGCGAGGAAGATCGGGGTGATCCCCGGGGGATCCATGATGACAAAAAGGGTCAGGAACAGAGAGCCGAAGACGGCGATGTCGAACATGAGGGAAGTACAGGCCTTGCGGGAGGAGGAAGTACGGGCGTGAGGGGGTACGGCGGGCCGGCCCCGGAGGGCCTCAGGCTCCGCCGGTGCCCGGCACCGGGAACGCGCCCGTCGCCCGCCGGGTGATCTCCCCGTACACCTCGGGGTCGGTCGCGTACGCGCCCAGCGTCACGGTCTTGCGGCTGCCGTGGTAGTCCGAGGAGCCCGTGACCAGCAGCCCCAGCTCCCTCGCCAGGCCGCGCAGCCGGGCCCGGGCGTCGAGGTCGTGGTCCATGTGGTCGACCTCGATGCCGTCCAGTCCGGCCTCGGCCAGCTCCGCGATCCGGGCGTCGGGCACGGTCCGGCCCCGCTTGGCGGCGGCCGGGTGGGCGAACACACAGACGCCGCCCGCGCCCTTGACCAGCCGGATCGCCTCGAAGGGGTCGGTCTCGTGCTTCTCCACGAAGGCCCGCCCGCCGTCGGCCAGCCACTCCTCGGTGAACGCGTCGCTCACCGTCGGCACGACCCCCAGCTCCACCAGCGCGGTGGCGATGTGCGGGCGCCCCACGGAGCCGCCCGCGGCGATCCGCTCGACCCGCTCCCAGGTGACCGGCACGCCCAGCGCGTTCAGCTTGGCGACCATGCCCTTGGCCCGCGGGACCCGGTCGTCGCGGACCAGTTCCCGCTCGGCGAGCAGGGCGGGCTCCTCGGGGTCGAAGAGGTAGGCCAGCAGGTGCATCGAGATGCCGTCGATCCGGCAGGACAGCTCGGCACCGGTGACCAGGGTCAGCCCCTCGGGCAGCGCGGCGAGGGCCTCGCCGTACCCGCGCGTGGTGTCGTGATCGGTCAGCGCGACGACGTCCAGCCCGGCCGCGGCGGCGTTCCGCACCAGCTCGGCCGGCGTGTCCGTCCCGTCGGAGGCCGTGGAGTGACAGTGCAGATCGATACGCACGACGACTCCAGACGGACCAGCGGAAGAAACACGGACACTCAAGGATAGCGGTGATTTCCGCTGCGACTGTCACACCCGAACCCAGGAAGCGCCCCCTACGGAAGCCGGCCTGAGGGGCGCGGGGAACTGCGCGGCAAGCCCCGGCACACCCTCACCCGCCCACGCGCCGAGCCCGGAACCCAGCAGGCGTCAGGGCCGGAGCAAGCGCGGCGACAACGCTCCGCACGGCACCAGATCTATCTCCGCCCCAGCGTCCCGCAGATCCGTCAGCACCAGCTCGTCGTACATGAGCAGCCCGGACTGCTCGGGCCAGATCACCGCCCACAGCCACATGCCGAGCGCCTCACCGGCGAAGACGGCGCGGTCGTCGGGGGTGCGGTAGACATGCCAGAGCGGGGTGGGGCGGCCGGCGGCGAGCACCTTGGTCTGCGGCGGCTTCTCGACGTTCATGTACGAGCCGGGGTCCGGGCCGTCGATGCCGGCGTACCGCGCACCGAGGCCGACGCCCAGTTCCTCGGCGATCAGGATCAGCTCACCGGGACCGCCGAGCGGGCCGGGACCCGAGCAGGCCACCGCGACCGCACGGCCGCCGCTGCGGTCGTCCCCGGCGTACGCCACACCGGTGAACAGCCAGCCGACCGGCAGCGGCCACGGCATCCAGACCGGCACCTGTGTGCGATGCACGACGACGTTGAGCGCCTCGACGCTGGGCGGGATCACGGGCTGCAGCGGATACACCGTGCCGTGCACATCGCACTGCCACGCATCGGCGAAGAGTCCGGGAGCCCTGACCCGGCCACCGCACCTCGGGCAACTGGGTTCGCCCCTCATAGGGCTCCACGGTCCTACCCCCGACCGCCCACGTCAAGGATGATCACCCGTCCGGACGGAAGTGCCGGCCATGTGCCCGGCCGGCAAGATAGATGCATCTTGCATTAATTAGGTGCACTAACTTACTATGTGTATAACCCAACTATCTAGCGGACGGGAGAAGCACATGGACCCCCTAGACGCGGGAGCCGGCAGCATCCTGCGGCAGCCCAAGGCGGTCTGGGCCACGGCCGGCGCCTCCGTGGTCGCCTTCATGGGCATCGGCCTCGTCGATCCGATCCTGCCGTCGATCGCCCAGGGCCTGCACGCCACGCCCAGCCAGGTGTCCCTGCTCTTCACCTCGTACTTCCTGATCACAGCCGTCGCGATGCTGCTGACCGGGTTCGTCTCCAGCCGGATCGGCGGCAAGAAGACGCTGCTGCTCGGCCTCGCGTTCGTGGTCGTCTTCGCCGGCCTGGCCGGCACCTCCGGCTCGGTCGGGCAGCTCGTGGGCTACCGGGCCGGCTGGGGCCTCGGCAACGCGCTGTTCGTCTCCACCGCCCTCGCGGTCATCGTGGGCGCGGCGGCCGGCGGCAGCGCGGCGGCGATCCTGCTCTACGAGTCCGCCCTGGGCCTCGGCATGGCCTGCGGCCCGCTGCTCGGCGCGGTCCTCGGCAACGTCAGCTGGCGCTACCCGTTCTTCGGCACGGCCACGCTGATGGCGGTCGGCTTCCTGTGCATCACGGCGTTCCTGAAGGAGCAGCCCCGGCCGGCCCGCAAGACCTCGGTGCTGGACCCGCTCAAGGCGCTCGGCCACGGCGGGCTGGCCTCGGCGGCGGTCTCCGCGTTCTTCTACAACTACACGTTCTTCACCGTGCTGGCCTTCACGCCGTTCGTGCTGGACATGACGCCGTACCGGTCGGGCGCGGTGTTCTTCGCCTGGGGCGTGCTGCTCGCCGTCTTCTCGGTGATCGTGGCCCCGCGCGTGCAGGAGCGGTTCGGCTCGCTGAAGGTGCTCGGGGGCTCCCTCGTACTGCTCGCGGCGGACGTGCTCGTGCTCGGCTACGGCAGCCACACCGCGGCCGTCGTCTGCACGATCCTGTCCGGCGCCTTCATCGGCGTGAACAACACCGTCTACACCGAGCTGGCCCTCGGCGTGTCGGACGCCCCGCGCCCGGTGGCGAGCGCGGGCTACAACTTCGTGCGCTGGTTCGCCGCCGCCGCCGCGCCCTACTTCGCGCCGAAGATCGAGGAGTGGACCGACATCCACGTCCCGTTCGTGGTCGCGGCCGTCACGGCGGTGCTGGGTGCGCTCGTGGTCGTCGTACGACGCAAGGCACTCGCGCACGAGGCGGAGGAGCTGGAGCCGCGGCACGCGACCGAGGACGGCGTCGGCGCCTTCGCCAACTGACCGGATCCGGCCTTGCGTTGGTGAGATCGGTCACTCCCGGCGGGCGGGACCGGGTCAGTCCAGCCGGACGGACCCGCGGGCGGGATCCCTCAGGTCCGTCCCGTTCGCCAGCCAGCGCTCCTGGAGGGCCTGGGCACCGTGCACCCGCTTCCAGGCGGCCTCGTTCGGGGTCATCGGCAGCAGCGGCAGGAACCGTACGGGGTCCATCGGGGCGTCCAGCTCCAGGTCCTCGACCAGGCCGCCGGACTCGCCGACCAGCACCGAGGTGAAGGGGGCGCCGGGCCACAGCGGCTCGCCCACGTCCAGGGAGGCGCCGGGGGCCACCACCAGGCCCTCCACCTGCGGGCTCGCGGCCAGGACGGCGAGCGGGCGGAGCACTTTGCCGGTGTCGGCGAGGCCCGCGCGCACGGAGAGCACCAGTTCGGCGCGCGGGCCCTCGACCGGGTCGGCGAGCATCGCCGTGGGGTCCGTCATGGGCTGCCGGGACATCCCGAGGGTGGCGTACCGGACGACGTCCCCCTCGTGGAAGCGGAGCACCTCGATGCGGTCCGCGCCGAGGAAGGTGACGGCGGCACGCGCGTCCGGCTCGCCCAGCGCGGTGGTCAACCGGGCCTCGACCAGAGGAAGAACATCAGCCATGCGGGGAGCATAGAACTCGTCAGCGGCGGGCAAAGCGGCGCCTTGACAGTACGGGCGGCTGATACTCTGAGCCGGTGGTTCGGGGCGACACGCGCAAGCGTCGTTGTCAAGTCCCGACACCGTTGAGACTCCCTTACGAGGGACCGGCCGGAGGAGGTGGGGCTGCCATGGATCGAAGTCGACCGTGCAGTACCACTCGCTCTTCCGGCCGCTGAATCCAGTTACCGGCTGACCGCCGTCTTCCTTTGCGCGTCGTCGTTCGGAAGAGCATCTCGTTTCGCTTTGCCTGATCTGTCTGATCTGCATCAGTTCTGCATCGGCAGTGAAGCCGCCACCGCGACGGTGCGGTGCTCCCCGCTTTGTGGACGTGCCCCGCACGCACAGCCAGGACGTCCCCATTCCGGGTAGTTCCACCCGTTGCCGCGCGCTTTCGCCGCCCGCCCGCGAAGGAGCCTGCCCATGTCGATGATCCGCGACCTGCGTGCCGTGGTCCGCCCCTCGTCCCGCGTCTCCCTGCGCAAGGACCCCGGCACGTCGTACGACACCACGCGCGACCCCGCGACGCCCTCGGCCGTCGTCGACTGCGCCGTCTACCGCGACGGCGCCCGGCTGCAGAGCGCGGGGCCGCTGAGCCCGCAGGAGGCGATGCGGCTGGTGCGCCGCGACGGCGGATTCGTCTGGATCGGCCTGCACGAGCCGACCGAGGCGGAATTCGCCGGTATCGCCGGCGAGTTCGGGCTGCACCCGCTGGCCGTGGAGGACGCCGTGCAGGCGCACCAGCGGCCCAAGCTTGAGCGCTACGACGACTCGCTGTTCACGGTCTTCAAGACCATTCACTACGTCGAGCACGACCGGCTCACCGCCAACAGCGAGGTCGTGGAGACCGGCGAGGTCATGTGCTTCACCGGACGGGACTTCTTCATCACCGTCCGGCACGGCGGCCAGGGTTCGCTGCGCGCGCTGCGCCACCGCCTCCAGGACGACCCGGAGCTGCTGGCCAAGGGTCCCTCGGCCGTGCTGCACGCCATCGCCGACCATGTGGTGGACGGCTACATCGCGGTCGCCCACGCGGTGCAGGACGACATCGACGAGGTGGAGACCGAGGTCTTCTCGCCCGGCCGCAGGGGCGGGGTCTCGCGCGGTGTGGACTCCGCGCGCATCTACCAGCTCAAGCGCGAGGTACTGGAGTTCAAGCGGGCGGTGGCGCCGCTGCTGCGGCCCATGCAGCTGCTGAGCGAGCGGCCGATGCGGCTGATCGACCCGGACATCCAGAAGTACTTCCGGGACGTCGCCGACCACCTGGCCCGGGTGCAGGAGCAGGTCATGGGCTTCGACGAACTGCTCAACTCCATCCTCCAGGCCAATCTCGCCCAGGCGTCCGTCGCGCAGAACGAGGACATGCGCAAGATCACCGCGTGGGCGGCCATCATCGCCGTACCGACGATGGTGTGCGGGGTGTATGGCATGAACTTCGAGCACATGCCCGAACTGCACTGGCGGTACGGCTATCCGGTGATCATGGGCATCACCGCCGCGATCTGTCTGGGCATCCACCGCACGCTGAAGCGCAACGGCTGGCTGTGAGCGGGCCGGTCCCGCCTGGTTAGGCTGGGGCGCATGACAAGCGAGCTGCTCGACCGGGCCCTCATCGAGGAGGCCGTGAAGAAGTCCGGTCTCATCTGGGTCAGGGCCGCCGGTGCCCCGGCCGCGCGGGCGCTGTGGCACGTGTGGCACGAGGGCGCGGTGTGCGTGGTCGGCGACGGGCCGGGCGAGCAGCCGCTGGCGGGGCTGGCCGACGGGGGCTCTGCCGAGGTGAGCGTGCGCAGCAAGGACAAGGGCGGCCGGCTGGTGACGTTCCCGGTGACCGTGTCCGAGGCGGCGTCCGGGTCCGAGGAGTGGCAGGCGGCGGTCGCCGAACTGAAGGGCAAGCGGCTGAACGCCCCCGACGGCGAGGAGATGCCGGCCCGCTGGGCCCGCGAGTGCCGGGTGCTGCGCCTGGTGCCGACGGGTCCGGTGCTGCCGCTGCCGGACGGCGACCTGGCGGCGCGCCCGGTCGCGACCCCGGTGACCACCCGCGGCCCGGTACCGGCCGGCCTGCCGAAGCTGCTGATGAAGCGCCGGAAGAGAAAGTGACGGAGGCGGGCGCCGTCGCGGCCCGCACCCGGTGCCGGCGGCCCTCCGGCACGCCCCCGGCCGGAGCCGGCCGCCCGGGCCGCCGCGCCTCCTACGACGCCGGCAGCTGTCTGCCGTAGTCCACCGTCTCCGACTTCGCCGGTTCCTCGACGGAGAAGCTCCGGCCCCAGTCCGAGAAGCGGAGCGTGCCCGCGTCGCCGGCGCGGACCAGGCGCAGCGGATAGGGGGTGCCCTGGAGGGACACGTCCAGCGTGCCGCCGGAACCGTGGTCGCCGGTGATGCGGATCGTGCGGGTACCCGATCCGTCGGCGTGCCGGCCGTCCGTCGCCAGCGCGCCGTGCAGCGTCAGCAGACCGTCGAGGAGGACGTCCTTGTCCGTGAAGCCGCTGAACTTCTTGTACGCGGGGTCCCCCTGCGGCACCTTCACGTACTTGCCGTCGAGCTTGCCGGAGGCGCCGTCGCCGCCGTCGGCGTGGTGCCAGAAGTCCGCTCCGGCCTTGAGGTACAGCTCGTCGCCGACCCGCAGCAGCTTGAACGTCGTCCCCTGCGCGGTCACCGACCCGGTACCGCCGTCCGCCGTGAGCCGCATGTCCAGCCGGTACGTACGGCCGCTGCTGACGACGGTCCCGGACAGCCGTACCGCGCTCGCCGCGTCCGCCGCCGCCCGCGTCTTCGCCTGGATCCGGTCGGCGGGCAGCTTGCCGACCCCGTTCGTCCCGGCGTCGGGATCGTCGCCGCCGCACCCCGACAGCGTCAGCGCTCCCGTCACGGCCAGTGCGCAGGCCGTGGTCACCAGCGTGGTGCGGCGGGTACGGCCCCGGGGAATCGCAGTCACGGAGGGGGCTGCCTTTCTGACGGTTCCTGAGCGGCGTACGGCAGGGTACCGGGGCTCCGGCCGCCCGGCGGAGCCGGTCCGTACGGACCGGCCACCAGGGCGTATCCGTTCCGGACGGGCTAGCCTGAAGCGCACCCGTGCGGGCATGTCCGAGCAATTCCCCCGATCCCGACGCAAAGGAAGCACCGTCATGGCAGCCGGCGCCCCCCGGATCTTCGTCTCGCACCTGGCCGGGGTCCCCGTGTTCGATCCGGCCGGCGACCAGGTGGGCCGCGTCCGCGACCTGGTCGTCATGCTGCGCGTCGGACGGCGGCCCCCGCGGGTCCTCGGGCTGGTCGTGGAGCTGTCCACCCGGCGCCGCATCTTCCTGCCCATGACCCGGGTGACCGGCATCGAGTCGGGCCAGGTCATCACCACCGGCGTGGTCAACGTCCGGCGCTTCGAGCAGCGGCCCACCGAGCGGCTGGTCTTCGGCGAGCTGCTGGACCGGCGGGTGACGCTGGTGGAGACCGGCGAGGAGGTCACCGTCCTCGACGTGTCCGTGCAGCAGCTGCCCGCCCGCCGGGACTGGGAGGTCGACCGGGTCTTCCTGCGCAAGGGCCGCAAGGGCGGCGCCTTCCGGCGGGCCAAGGGCGAGACGCTCACCGCCGAGTGGTCGGCCGTCACCGGGTTCTCCCTGGAGGAGCACGGGCAGGGCGCCGAGAGCCTGCTCGCCACCTTCGAGCAGCTGCGCCCCGCCGACCTCGCCAACGTCCTGCACCACCTGTCCCCCAAGCGGCGCGCCGAGGTGGCCGCCGCCCTGGACGACGACCGGCTCGCCGACGTCCTCGAAGAACTGCCGGAGGACGACCAGATCGAGATCCTCGGCAAGCTGAAGGAGGAGCGGGCGGCGGACGTGCTGGAGGCGATGGACCCGGACGACGCGGCCGACCTGCTGGGTGAGCTGCCCGAGGAGGACAAGGAGCGGCTGCTGAGCCTGATGCAGCCCGCCGACGCGGCCGACATGCGCCGGCTGATGGCGTACGAGGAGCACACGGCCGGCGGTCTGATGACCACCGAGCCGATCGTGCTGCGCCCGGACGCCACCGTCGCCGACGCGCTCGCCCGGGTCCGCAACCCGGACCTCTCCCCCGCCCTCGCCGCGCAGGTCTACGTCTGCCGCCCGCCCGACGAGACCCCGACCGGCAAGTACCTGGGCACCGTGCACTTCCAGCGGCTGCTGCGCGACCCCCCGTACACCCTGGTCAGCTCGCTGGTCGACCACGATCTGCAGCCCCTGGACCCGGACGCGGCGCTGCCGGTCGTCGCCGGGTTCTTCGCCGCCTACGACATGGTGGCGGCGCCCGTGGTGGACGAGTCGGGGTCGCTGCTCGGCGCGGTGACCGTGGACGACGTGCTGGACCACATGCTGCCCGACGACTGGCGGGAGACCGAGTTCCACCTGGACGAGGGAGAGGAGGCGCCCACACATGGTTCCTGAGCGCGAGACCGCGGCCCGCGAGCGCCATCCGGCGGGCGCCACGGCCGCCGGCCGGCCCCGGGCCCGGCTGGACCAGCCGCGCCCGCCCCGGCGCCGGTTCCTGCCCGAGTGGGACCCGGAGGCCTTCGGCCGGCTGTCGGAGAAGATCGCCCGGTTCCTGGGCACGGGCCGCTTCATCGTCTGGATGACGGTCGTCATCATCGTGTGGGTGCTGTGGAACGTCGCCGCGCCCCGCCACCTGCGGTTCGACGAGTACCCGTTCATCTTCCTCACCCTGATGCTGTCCCTCCAGGCGTCCTACGCGGCCCCGCTGATCCTGCTCGCGCAGAACAGGCAGGACGACCGCGACCGGGTCAACCTGGAGCAGGACCGCAAGCAGAACGAGCGGTCCATCGCCGACACCGAGTACCTGACCCGGGAGGTGGCCGCGCTGCGCACGGGACTGGGCGAGGTGGCCACCCGCGACTGGATCCGCTCGGAGCTACAGGACCTGCTGAAGGACCTGGAGGAGCGCCGCCGGCACGACGGGCACCCGGGTCAGGTCGTATTCCCGGCGGAACGGACGGAACGCCCGCCGGGACGTGACACAGACGACCGCTGAAGGGCATCCCTGCGGCCCCTCGGCGCGCCGTACCATCGTCCTTATGGCTACGGAAGACGCGGTGCGCGAGGCACTGGCGACGGTGAACGACCCCGAGATCAACCGCCCGATCACCGAACTCGGGATGGTCAAGTCCGTGGAGATCGGCGCGGACGGAGCGGTCGCGGTCACCGTGTATCTGACGGTGTCCGGCTGCCCGATGCGCGACACCATCACGCAACGCGTCACCGAGGCGGTCTCGCGGGTCGAGGGCGTCACCCGGGTCGACGTCACCCTGGACGTGATGAGCGACGAGCAGCGCAAGGAGCTGGCGGCGGCGCTGCGCGGCGGCCAGGCGGAGCGCGAGGTGCCGTTCGCCAAGCCGGGCAACCTCACCCGGGTCTACGCGGTCGCCTCCGGCAAGGGCGGCGTCGGCAAGTCCTCGGTGACGGTGAACCTGGCGGCGGCGATGGCGGCCGACGGCCTGAAGGTCGGTGTCGTGGACGCCGACATCTACGGCCACAGCGTGCCGCGCATGCTGGGCGCCGACGGCCGGCCCACCCAGGTCGAGAACATGATCATGCCGCCGTCCGCGAACGGCGTGAAGGTCATCTCCATCGGCATGTTCACGCCGGGCAACGCGCCGGTGGTGTGGCGCGGCCCGATGCTGCACCGCGCCCTCCAGCAGTTCCTGGCGGACGTCTACTGGGGCGACCTGGACGTCCTGCTCCTGGACCTCCCGCCCGGCACCGGTGACATCGCGATCTCCGTGGCCCAGCTGGTCCCGAACGCCGAGATCCTGGTCGTGACGACCCCGCAGCAGGCCGCGGCCGAGGTCGCCGAGCGGGCCGGCTCCATCGCCGTCCAGACCCACCAGAAGATCGTCGGCGTGGTCGAGAACATGTCCGGCCTGCCCTGCCCGCACTGCGGCGAGATGGTCGACGTCTTCGGCACGGGCGGCGGCCAGCTGGTCGCCGACGGCCTGACCCGCACCACGGGGACGACGGTCCCGGTCCTCGGCAGCATCCCGATCGACGTCCGTCTCCGCGAGGGCGGCGACGAGGGCAAGCCGGTGGTCCTGACCGACCCCGGTTCCCCGGCGGGCTCGGCCCTGCGTGCCATCGCCGGCAAGCTGGGCGGCAGGCAGCGCGGTCTGTCGGGCCTGTCGCTGGGCCTGACGCCGAAGAACAAGTTCTGAGGGGTCCTCAAGCACGCCCGGGCCGCACAGGGCCCACGGCGAAGGGGCGCCGAAGCGAACCGGCGCCCCTTCGTCACACGTAGGCGGAAACGTCCTTCACCACGGCGAACCCGAGCCCGTACGCGCTCATCCCCCGCCCGTACGCGCCCAGATGGACCCCGGACCCGGTCGTACCGGCGAGCACCCACCCGAACTCGGACTCCCGGTAGTGGAACGACGCGGCGACCCCGTCCACCGGCAGGGAGAGCCGGGACCACTCCGGCCCCTCCAGGTCGTCGGCCAGGGCCCACGCCGTCTCCGTCTGCTGCTCCAGCCAGTCGTCCCGCAGGCTGTGGTCCATCTGCCCGGGCCAGGTGAACGACAGCAGCCCCACCCCGGCCAGCCACGCCGCCGAGGACACCGACGTGGCCTCCAGCAGCCCCGTGCCGTCGGCGCTGCGCCGGGACGGCTGCGCGGCGACGGTCACCACGACCGCGAACTTCTCCCGCGGCTCACCGGAGCCGGTCTCGCCCCGCAGCGAGGGCTCGTCGCCGTGCCCTATCGAACCGTGCTCCACGGCACCGTCGGCCGCCGTGCCGACCTGCATCAGCCAGCGCGGACCGGTGAACGCCTCGTCGAGCCCGTACCAGGGGAAGGGCGCCCGCAGGTAACCGTCGACCGTACGCCGGGCGAAGGGGAGCTGCTCTCCGCCCTCCGCGGCCGGCGCCTGCGCGCCCACCCGACTCGTCGTCTCCATCTGCCCGGACGCCTCCTCGCTCTCGTCGGACCGGCGGGCCCGCCCCCCTTCGGGCGTACGCGTCCGGTCCGCGCAACAACTCGGCAGCATATCCACACCGCTGGGAACGGCAGGGCAGGCGTTGGAGGCGTGGGTCACGCGAACGGCCTCTTCACGCCGTGTGCGACGGGCGCGCGCTATGAAACACGTCACGTGTGCGGCGTGCGTCCGCCTGCGTGTCGGGACGGGACGGCGCGGCTCAGGTGGCGTCCGCGTCGAAGGGCGGGCGGTCGTCGCCGGGCCCCTCGGGCTTCTTGGTCATGTCGACGCGCCCGCCGGAGGGCGGGGAGGACGGCGAGGCGGGCGCCTCGCTGTCGCGGCCGTGCACGGCGTCCGTGACCTCGGCCATCTCCTTCTTCAGGTCGAAGCCGTTGCGGATCTCCTTCAGGCCCAGGTCCTCGTTGTCCAGCTGCTTGCGGAGGAAGGTCTTGGGGTTGAGATCCTCGAACTCGAAGTCCTTGAACTCCGGACCCAGTTCGCTGCGGATGTCCTGCTTGGCGCTCTCCGAGAACTCGCGGATCTTCCGGACCGTGCGCATGACGTCCTGGATGACCTTGGGGAGCTTGTCCGGACCGAAGACGAGCACGGCGAGCACGATGATGGTCACCAGCTCCAGTGGCCCTATGTCATTGAACACCTGACGCTCCTTGCGATGTCCTCGGTCGCTCAACGGTACCCGGCCATCCCGTCCGACCGGTACCGTCCCGAGGTGAGACTTCTGTCAGTTCTGCTCGGACGCGCCCAGCACGAGTGACACCTCCCGCTCCGTTCCACCGCGTTCGACCGTCAGGCGCAGCCGGTCGCCGGGCCGGTGCGCGCGGATCCTGACGATCAGTTCCCGGCCGGTGTGCACGCGCTCGCCGTCGGCCTCGGTGATGACGTCACCCGCCTTCAGGCCGGCCCGTTCGCCGGGGCCGCCCCGGGTGACGACGGGGCCGCCGTTCGCGCCCTCGGTGCTGATGCGGGCGCCGTCGCCGGTGTAGCCCATGTCGAGCGCGACGCCGATCACGGGGTGGGTGGCGCGGCCGTGCTCGATCAGTTCCCCGGCGACCCGCTTGGCCTGGTTGACGGGGATGGCGAAGCCTAGGCCGATGGAGCCGCCCTGGCCGTCGTCGTCGTTGTCGGTGCCGCCGCCGGCCGAGCGGATGGCGGAGTTGATGCCGATGACCCGGGCCCGCGAGTCGAGCAGCGGGCCGCCGGAGTTGCCCGGGTTGATCGGGGCGTCGGTCTGGAGCGCGTCGACGTAACTGACGTCGCTGCCGTCGCTCTCGTCCCCGCCGGCCGTGATGGGCCGTTCCTTGGCGCTGATGATGCCGGAGGTGACCGTGCCCGCGAGGTCGAAGGGGGCGCCGATGGCCACGACCGGGTCGCCGACCCGGACGTCGTCGGAGTCGCCGAGGGGCAGCGGGGTGAGTCCGTGGACACCGCGCACCCGGACGACGGCGAGGTCGTAGCCGCCGTCCCGGCCGACGACCTCGGCCTTCACGGTGTCGCCGCTGCTGAACGTCACGGATATCTCACCGTCCCGTCCGGCGGGCTCGACCACGTGGTTGTTGGTGAGGATGTGCCCCTGGGCGTCGAGGACGAAGCCGGTGCCGGTACCGGCCTCGTCGTCGCCCCGGACGTGCAGGGTGACCACGCTCGGCAGGGCGCGGGCGGCGATCCCGGCCACGCTGTCCGCCGCGCGGCCGGCCGGCACGCCTCCGGCCTGCGGCAGCCGTACGCCGCCGCCGAGGGCCTCGCGTTCGACGTAGGCGCCGACGGCTCCGCCGATGCCGCCGGAGACGACGGCGACGGCGAGGGTCCACCCGACGGCCCACCGCCAGGCCCGCCGCCTGCGCTGCGCCCGCGACAGCACCTTGGCCCCCGTCTGCTGCAGGGCCTCCCGCGGCCGCCCCGCCTCCACGGCCCACGGGTCGTAACGCCCCCAGGGATCGGCGCCCTCGGGGGCGGGGGGTGCGGGGAGCGGGGGCGCTGTGGCGGCTCCCGGCGGCTGCGGCGCGGGCGCGTTTCGCGGTACGGGGAACGGGGGCGCCGTATCCGGACCGCCCACCTGCGGCGCGGGCGAGGCCGTCACGGGCGCGGGTGTGTCCTGGGGGACGGGGAGTACGGGTCCTGCGGGGGCCGCAGTCGTCATGGCGGGCGTCGGCGGGGCCGGGGGTGCGGGGAGGGCCGTGCCGGGTGCCGGGGTGAGCGCCGGATGCTGTACCGGCGGCGCGGGCGCCCAGGGTCCGGGCTCGCCGTACGGCGGGGTGCTGTAGGGGTCGGGATCGTGCAGGGGCCGTATCCGCTCGGCCCCGAACGGCTCGGCCCCGCCGCCTCCGGCCACGACGCCCTCCGCCCCGGCCGGTTCACCGGCGTCCGCCACGGCGGTCTCTCCGACCGGGCCGCCTGATCCCCCGGCGGACGCAGCGGACACGGCGGACGGGGCAGACGCGGCGGACACCGCGCCCGGCTCGGGGGACGCCGCCGCCGCGTCGGGATCGGCTCGCTCGGTCGGCACCGCCGCCGCATCCAGTGCGCTCACCGCCTCCGCCTGCCGCGTAGGCCCCGTGTCGCTCCGCGCGGCCTCTTCGGCGGTGCCGGGCGGCGGGACCGGAGCCGGCTTCGCCAGTTCGAAGTCGCCGTCGGGGGCCGGGGCCGGTGGTGTCACCCCCGTCGTTCCCCCCGGTTCGTCCGCCGGCGGCACACCGTTCCCCTCGTTCATGCTCTCCCCACGGCTGAGCCGTGACCGCGCGCCGGCGCGGTCACGGGACATCGGCTGCCGCCCCGGGTCGGCACGGGCACGGCCTCCCAGGATTCAACCAGGTGCGCGGGCCGTGACGCGGTGACGGTCAGGGCGACGAGGGCGGGGTCGGGGTGGTGTCGGGGACGGGGACGGACAGCGGGCCCGAGCCGGTGGCTCGGGGCGGTGCGGGCCAGCCGGCGAGCGGGAGGGCCACGGTGTCGCCGAGCGGGCGTATCAGCGGGGAGACGGCGGCCGCGCCGGCGAACACCGGCGTGGTCAGCCTGCGGAACGCGTCGGTCCGGTCCTGGCCGGAGGCCGGGGCGGGAACCCCGGGCAGCAGTGGCGCGGACAGCGCGGTCGGCGCCACCGGGGCCGAGCCGAGCACGGCGCCGCCCTGGGCGAGCATCGGTCCCACCGCGCGCCGGCGCTGGCTGTCCGGCGTGGCCGCGCCCCCGCCCGTGCCCGCCGAGCGCACCGGGACGACACCGGAGCCGCCGCGGGCGTCCGTGGCGGGGTCGCCGGGGAAGCCGGTGGTCACGCCGCCGAGGGCCAGCGCGGCCAGCGACACCGCGCCGGCGGCGGCGAACGCGAACCTCCGGCTGCGCGAGGCGGAGCGGGCGTCGTCCGGACGGCCGACGGGATGGATGCGGAAACCCCCGTCCCGTGGTCCTTCGGCGCCGTCCGCGCCCGCCGGGAGCAGGCCGTGCGGGCGGGCCGGGACGTACCCGAACGGGAGGCGGTCGCCGCGCCGCGCCCCGAAGGGCCCCGCGCCGCCGGGCGCGCCGGGTCCGGCCCCGGGTGACGGCGGGCCGCCGCTGTCCGGGGCTCCTGCCCCGGGAAGGCCCTGGAGGCGGGCCAGGAGGCTCGCCGAGGGCGGGGGCGGCGCGGCCTCCGCGAAGACGTTCTTCAGCGCGCGCTGGGCGTCCGCCTCGGCCTTGCACCGGGCACAGGTGGCCAGGTGCGCGAGGACCCGCTCACGCGTCTCATGACCGAGTTCTCCGTCCACCAGGGCGGAGAGCCGGTCTCCCAGGTGCTGCTCTGCGAGGCGTGCCTCCTCGGCAGGTTTCGACCGAGATCCACTCACGCGGTCGCGCCCCCTCCCCCCAGAGCGGGGACCCGGGCCAGGAAGGAGCGCCGCTCGGCCGCGCGGGCCTCCGGGGAGCGGTGCGCGAGGGCCTTGCGGAGCTGGGACCGGCCGCGGTGGATACGGGAGCGGACCGTGCCGAGCTTCACGCCGAGGGTGGCGGCGATCTCCTCGTACGACAGCCCCTCGATGTCGCACAGGACGACGGCGGCGCGGAACTCGGGCGCCAGGGTGTCCAGGGCCTGCTGGACGTCGGCGTCGAAGTGCGCGTCGTTGAACAGCTGTTGCGGGGTGGGTTCGCGGCTGGCCAGGCGCTCGGCCGCGTCCTCGCCGAGGGCGTCGAAGCGGATGCGCTGCTTGCGCCGGACCATGTCCAGGAAGAGGTTGGTGGTGATGCGGTGCAGCCAGCCCTCGAAGGTGCCCGGCGAGTACGTCGACAGGGAGCGGAAGACGCGGACGAAGACCTCCTGGGTGAGGTCCTCGGCGTCGTGCTGGTTGCCCGTCAGGCGGTAGGCCAGTCGGTAGACGCGGCCGCTGTGCGTGCTGACGATCTCGTCCCACGTGGGCGGAGTCCACGCCTGCCCGTCCGCGTCGGTGGTGAAGGTCGCGGTCGGGGTCTCGCCTGCGGCGGACCCGGCGGCGTGGCTGTCAGCAGCGGTGTCGGTCACGGATTTCGGCCTGCCCGCCGACCCGAGGAAGCGCCGCAGCACTCCGCCCCGGTCCCCGGGCGCAGCCGCACCTCCCCTGTCGGCTCTGGTGGTGTCCAGTGGAGCCCCTACCATAGCCACCTCGCCCGTTAGCTCCGGATAAGCGGTTTTACGAGAATTTGATACTTGCTGATCCGGCTCATCCGGCTGCGTCAGCAGTTGCTCGGCATCCTGCCCCACCGCTCGCCCCCCGTCGCGTCGCCGGCCACCGTCTCATCCCTGTAAACGCACGGGCTCATCTGCGGGTTCCCGCCGCCAACGGATACAGTCACGCCCAGGCAACCACGGGGACAGGAGAGGGTCATTACCGCCAACCGGCAGACGAGCTGGGCGTTCGCCGACGCCTTTGTCGCCGAGGACGAAGCGCTGCGCTGGGCCCGCGAACGGGCCCGCGAGGCAGGGCTGCGCTCGGTGTCGCCCAGCACGGGCGCCGCACTGCGACTGCTCGCCGCCTCCGTGGACGCGAAGGCGGTCGCCGAGATCGGCACCGGCTGCGGGGTGTCCGGCATCCACCTGCTGCACGGGATGCGGCCGGACGGGGTGCTCACGACGGTGGACCCGGAGCCGGACCACCAGCAGTTCGCCCGGCAGGCCTTCCGCGGCTGCGGCTTCGCCAGCAACCGGGCCCGGTTCATCCCCGGCCGCGCCCTGGACGTCCTGCCGCGCCTCGCCGACGCCGGCTACGACCTCGTGTTCTGCGACGGTGACCGGCTGGAGTACCCGGACTACCTCGCCGAATCGTTGCGCCTGCTGCGGCCGGGCGGTCTGGTGGTCTTCGAGGGGGTCTTCGCGGGCGGCCGTACGGTCGACTCGGGGCCCCAGCCCACCGAGGTGCTGCGGCTGCGGGAGCTGCTGCGCACCGTGCGGGAGAGCCAGGAACTGGTGTCGTCGCTGCTGCCCGTGGGCGACGGGCTGCTGTGCGCCGTCAAGCGGTGACGGCGCGGGCCGGGACGACGGGGGCGGCGGCCCCCGGGAACGCGGCTGCCCCGGCACCGCGTACGATGCCGGGGCAGGCGCGAGGACAGAATCGGGACGTCAGACGACGACCTTCTTGAGGGCGTCGCCAAGCGCCTCGGCCTCGTCAGGGGTCAGCTCGACGACGAGTCGACCGCCGCCTTCGAGCGGAACGCGCATGACGATGCCCCGCCCCTCCTTGGTCACCTCGAGCGGGCCATCACCCGTCCGCGGCTTCATGGCCGCCATGCTCGTTCCCCTTCCTGAAACCAGCTCATCGTCTGCCGGTACCCCCGGGCAGGGGGCACCCGCCATCCGAAACGGACACGCGACACCGGCATCGAACACATTGCTTCCAGGCCATTATCCCGCATGGCAGCACCCGATGACCAACATCGGCCGGCATCGCTTGGGCAACGCGCGCGAGCAAAACCACCCAATTCGGCGATGTGCCTGCGATACTGCGCCACCCCGCAAGGTTTCTCCGGCCGGCCGCGTCCGGAATTTCTTTGACGCAGGTCACACGTCCGCTCCGGCCGCCGGCCGGTGATCTCCGCCATGCTGTCCTCAGACAGGGACGTACCGAGCGGTACGTCACCAGCGGCTACTCCGGAGGGGACACGCCATGGCCGACACCGTGCTCTACGAGGTGAGCGACGGACTCGCGACGATCACGCTGAACCGCCCCGAGGCGATGAACGCGCTGAACATCGCGACGAAGGCGGCCCTGCGGGAAGCGGCGGAAGCGGCGGCCGGGGACACGGCCGTACGGGCGATCCTGCTGACCGCGGCCGGGGAGCGGGCGTTCTGCGTGGGCCAGGACCTCAAGGAGCACATCGGGCTGCTGGCCAGTGACCGGGAGACCGGCGCCGGGCAGACGATGAGCACGGTCAAGGAGCACTACAACCCGATCGTGCGGGCCCTGGCCGGGGCGCCGAAGCCGGTGGTCGCGGCGGTGAACGGCGTCGCGGCCGGGGCGGGCTTCGGCTTCGCGCTCGCCGCGGACTACCGGCTGGTGGCCGACACCGCCGCGTTCAACACCTCCTTCGCGGGCGTCGCCCTGACCGCCGACTCCGGCATCTCCTGGACGCTGCCCCGGGTGGTCGGCCCGGGCCGCGCCGCCGACCTGCTGCTCTTCCCGCGCAGCATCAGCGCCCAGGACGCCCTGGAGCTGGGCATCGCCAACCGGGTCGTACCGGCGGGCGAGCTGCGGGCCGAGGCCGTGAAGGTGGCGCGGGCGCTGGCCGGGGGGCCGACGCTGGCGTACGCGGCGATCAAGGAAGCGGTGGCCTACGGGCTGACGCACTCCCTGGAGGAGACGCTGGAGAAGGAGGACGAGCTGCAGACCCGGGCCGGGCGCTCCGAGGACCACGCCATCGCCGTCCAGGCGTTCGTCAACAAGGAGAAGCCGGCGTACCTGGGACGCTAGGCCGCCGGTCCGGCTACGCCGCGCCGCGGGCCACGCAGGCCGCCAGGTGGTCGTCGACCAGGCCGCACGCCTGCATCAGGGCGTAGGCCGTCGTCGGGCCGACGAATCTCAGGCCCCGCTTCTTCAGGGCCTTGGACAGGGCCGTGGACTCCGGGGTCACCGCCGGGACGTCGTCCAGGGTGGCCGGGGCGGGGCGGGCCGTCCGGTCCGGGGCGTGGGACCAGATCAGCTCGTCCAGCTCGCCCTCGGACCAGCCGGCGAGCAGGCGCGCGTTGGCGAGCGTGGCGTCGATCTTGGCGCGGTTGCGGATGATGCCCGGGTCGGCCAGCAGCCGTTCGCGGTCGGCGTCGGTGAACGCGGCGACCTTCTCGATGCGGAATTCGGCGAAGGCGGCGCGGAACCCCGGGCGGCGGCGCAGGATCGTGATCCAGGACAGGCCCGACTGGAAGGCCTCCAGGCTGAGCCGTTCGAAGAGGGCGTCGTCGCCGTGGACCGGGCGGCCCCACTCCTCGTCGTGGTACGCCACGTAGTCGTCGGTGGACAGGGCCCAGGGGCAGCGCAGGGCGCCGTCCGGCCCGGCGACGGCGGCTCGGCTGGTCATCGCTGCTCCTCCTGGCCCGCGTTCGGGTCCGTCTGTCCGTGTGCGTCCCGCTGCCGGTGCGCGGCGGCCCGGGCGCCGGCCAGCGCGGACTCCAGGCCGGCGATCCGCGCGTCCCGCTCGGCCAGTTCGGCGGCGAGCCGGCCGAGCGCGTCGTCCACGTCGGCCATGCGGTAGCCGCGCGGCGCGACCGGGAAGCGCAGGCTCTCCACGTCCGCGCGGTCCACCGGGCGGTCCGGGGGCAGCGGGTCCTGGAACCGCTCCGGCGCCGCCTCGGGCAGCGGGGCGCTCTCCCCGCCGCCCACCACCGCCAGGGTCACCGCGGCGACCACGACGGCCAGCGCGACGACCAGGAACAAGAACATCACCATCGCCTCAGGGTCCCCACGCTCGTACCGGCCGCTGGGCCGGCAGCAGTATCTGTCAGGCTCCGATCGTGCCATGCGAGTCTGACAGTTAGGGTCGCAGGCGGCGTACAGCGGGACGTACTAGGAAAGGGCAGGGCGGATGCTCAGGCTGGGCAGGCGGGAATTCGGGCCGCACGAGCCGGTGATCATGGCGATCGTGAACCGGACGCCGGATTCCTTCTACGACCGAGGAGCCACGTTCCGCGACGAACCGGCCCTGGCGCGGGTGGAGCAGGCGGTGGCCGAGGGTGCCGCGATCGTGGACATCGGCGGGGTGAAGGCGGGGCCCGGCGAGGAGGTCACGGCCGAGGAGGAGGCGCGCCGCACGGTGGGCTTCGTCGCGGAGGTACGGCGCCGGTTCCCCGATGTGATCATCAGCGTGGACACCTGGCGGGCCGAGGTCGGCGAGGCCGTGTGCGAGGCCGGCGCTGACCTGCTGAACGACGCGTGGGGCGGCGTGGACCCCGCCCTCGCGGAGGTCGCGGCGCGGTACGGGGTGGGGCTGGTGTGCACGCACGCGGGCGGGGCCGAGCCGCGGACCCGGCCGCACCGGGTGACGTACGACGACGTCATGGCCGACATCCTCGGCGTGACCCTCGGGCTGGCCGAGCGGGCGGTGTCGCTGGGGGTGCCGCGGGAGTCGGTGCTGATCGATCCCGGGCACGACTTCGGGAAGAACACCCGGCACAGCCTGGAGGCGACGCGGCGGCTGGACGAGATGGTGGCCACGGGGTGGCCGGTGCTGGTGTCGCTGTCCAACAAGGACTTCGTGGGCGAGAGTCTGGACCGGCCGGTGAAGGAACGGCTGATCGGCACGCTGGCCACGACGGCCGTCTCCGCGTGGCTCGGGGCGCAGGTGTACCGGGTGCACGAGGTGGCGGAGACCCGGCAGGTGCTCGACATGGTGGCCGCCATCGCGGGCCACCGCGCCCCCGCGGTGGCCCGGCGGGGCCTCGCCTGAGAGGCGCCGGTCACGCGCGGGCGCGGCCGACGTGCTCGGCGTGGAGCGTGCGGGACTCCTCGTCGACGCGGTACAGAACGCGCCACGGCCCGCGGTGAAGGCGGCGGCGGTGGGCGCCCCACGCGCGTGAACCCCCGGGTCCCGGGTCCTCGGTGAGCCGGCCGGTGGCCTGGAGCAGGGTGTCCACGCCCTCGGGATCGTCATCGAGGAAGCCCGTGGCCCCATCGAGCGCCGCCGGCTCCCACGGGACTTCCCACGTCACTCCGTGTTCCTCCCCGCCTCTTCGAGGAGTGTCCGCCGTGCCTCGGCGTGGAGATGAGGACGGCCGTGGGGATGCCGCGGTCCGTGAGGGTGATGTGCTCGTCCACCGCGCCCCTACCGGCCCGCCTCCTTGGACACCAGGGACACCGCTTCCTCCACCTCGTCCGTGACGTGGAACAGGGCCAGGTCCTTCTCCGCGGCCTTGCCCTGGGCCACCAGGGTGTTCCTGAGCCAGGACACCAGGCCGCCCCAGTACTCGCTGCCGAAGAGGACGATGGGGAAGCGGGTGACCTTCTGGGTCTGGACCAGGGTGAGGGCCTCGAAGAGTTCGTCCAGGGTGCCGAGCCCGCCGGGCAGGACCACGAACCCCTGCGCGTACTTCACGAACATCATCTTGCGGACGAAGAAGTAGCGGAAGTTCAGGCCGATGTCGACGTAAGGGTTGAGTCCCTGCTCGAAGGGCAGCTCGATGCCGAGGCCCACCGAGATGCCGCCCGCCTCGCACGCGCCCTTGTTGGCCGCCTCCATCGCGCCCGGGCCGCCGCCGGTGATGACCGCGAACCCGGCCTCCACCAGCCCCCGGCCGAGCCGTACCCCCGCGTCGTACTCGGGCGTGTCCACCGGTGTCCGCGCCGAGCCGAACACGCTGATCGCGGGCGGGAGTTCGGCCAGCGTGCCGAAACCCTCGATGAACTCCGACTGGATGCGCAGCACCCGCCAGGGGTCGGTGTGGACCCAGTCGCTGGGCGCGCGCTCGTCCAGCAGCCGCTGGTCGGTCGTGCTGGCGGTGACCTGGTCCCGCCGCCGGAGGACCGGTCCGAGCCGCTGCTCGTCCGGCGGCTGCTTCTTCCCCTCGGGGTTGCCGGTAGGCATGTGCGCTCCCTCCGCTTACAGGTAGTTCCTGCTCAGCCTAGATCCATCCGGGTTACGGAAGGGGGACCCCGGCGTGTCCGGCGGACACCGGGACCCGCGCGCCCTTACGCGGTGAGCCAGTTCCGCAGCCGCTCCTCGCCCGCCAGGATCTTCGCGGTCTCCACCCGCTCGTCCCGCTTGTGCGCCAAGTGCGGGTTTCCGGGGCCGTAGTTGACCGCGGGGATGCCGAGCGCGGAGAACCGGGACACGTCCGTCCAGCCGTACTTGGGCCGCGGGGTGCCGCCCACCGCCTCGATGAAGGCCGCGGCGGCCGGGTGGGACAGACCCGGCAGCGCGCCCCCGCTGTGGTCGTCGACGACGAACTCCGACACCCCGCAGTCCGCGAACACCTCGTGGACGTGCGCGATCGCCTCCTCCTCGGTGCGGTCGGGCGCGTAGCGGAAGTTGACCGTCACCACGCACTCGTCGGGGATGACGTTGCCCGCCACTCCCCCGCCGATGCGCACCGCGTTCAGGCCTTCGCGGTACTCCAGCCCGTCGATGACCGGCCGGCGCGGCTCGTAGGACGCGAGGCGGGCCAGGACGGGCGCCGCCGCGTGGATGGCGTTGGAGCCCATCCAGCCGCGCGCCGAGTGGGCCCGCTCGCCCGTGGTCCTCAGCAGCATCCGCAGCGTGCCCTGGCAGCCCCCCTCCACCTCGCCGTCGGAGGGCTCCAGCAGGACCGCGAAGTCGCCCCGCAGCCACTCCGGCCGGGCCTCGGCGACGTGCCTGAGGCCGTTGCGCTCGGCCTCGACCTCCTCGTTGTCGTAGAACACGAAGGTCAGGTCGCGGTTGGGGGCGGGGACCGTGGCCGCGATGCGCAACTGCACCGCCACGCCCGACTTCATGTCACAGGTGCCGCAGCCCCACAGCACGCCGTCGTCGTCGAGCCGCGAGGGCACGTTGTCCGCGATGGGGACGGTGTCGATGTGGCCGGCCAGGACGACGCGCTCGGCGCGGCCCAGGTCCGTCCGGGCGACCACGTTGTTGCCGTAGCGGTCCACGGTCAGGTGCGGCAGGGCGCGCAGGGCGGTCTCGATGGCGTCCGCGAGCGGCTTCTCGGTGCCGCTGACCGACGGGAAGTCCACGAGCCGCGCGGTGAGCGTGGCGGCGTCCAGCGTGAGGTCAAGGGAGGTGTCGGGCATGGCCCCGACCCTAGCGCGCCACCTGCCGGAACACCGCCGGGCGACGGCGACCGCCCCGCGCGGGGCACCCGCCGGGCTCCAGTACCTTGTACGCGTGCCAGAGCCGTCCCCCACCTCTCCCGAGCGCCGTGGCCGCCGTTTCCGTTTCACGGCAGCCCTGTTGGTCCTGTGCGGTGTCGCCGCGTACCTCGTGGTGCAGTACGTCACCGGAGGCGGCGGAGAACGCGGCTGCAAAGTGGTCGCGGCCTCCGGAGCCGGGGCCGCCTACGAGTTCACGCCCGAACAGGCGGAGAACGCGGCCACGATCGCGGCCGTGGGCACCGGGCGCGGGTTGCCGGAGCGGGCCGTGACCATCGCGCTGGCGACCGCCATCCAGGAGTCGGGGCTGCGCAACATCCGGCACGGCGACCGGGATTCGCTGGGCCTGTTCCAGCAGCGGCCCTCGCAGGGCTGGGGCAGCGAGCGGCAGATCATGGACCCGGCGTACGCGGCGGGCATCTTCTACGCGCACCTGGCCAAGGTGCCGCACTACACCGAGCTGCCGCTGACGGTGGCCGCGCAGCGGGTGCAGCGCAGCGGTTACCCGGAGGCGTACGCCAGGCACGAGTCGGACGCCACGCTGCTGGCGGCGGCCCTGACCGGGCGCGCGGCGGCCACGCTGACGTGTGACGGGCGTCCGCAGCACACGGCGCCGGAGACCGGCCCGGACGCGGTACGGGCCGCGCTGGTACGGGACTTCGGGCGGGACGCGCTCCAGGAGGCCGGTGCGGTGGTGGGCGGGACGCCCGTGCCGACGCCGTCCCCGTCGCCGAGCGTGACCGCGACGGCGCGCGGGCGGACGGTGACGGTTCCGGTGCCCGAGGGCACGAAGACGGACTCCGCCGGGCGCGACGAGCGGGAGCGGGGCTGGCAGCTGGCGCACTGGGCGGTCGCCAACTCCTCGGCGCTGCGCATCGAGCGGGTGGCGTACGCGGGGCGGGAGTGGACCGTGGGGAGCGACTCCGACGAGTGGCGCACGGTCGCCTCCGAGGGGGCCGGCGGGGCGGAGCGGTCCGCGGGGACCGTCCGGATCGTGGCCGCGCAGTAGACCGCACGGCAGGGCGCACAGCCGTACGGCCGGTCACTCCCGCGGGTTGTGCTCCGCCGGAGTGACGGGCCGGCCGACGCGAGCGGCCCGCCGGACGGGAAAATCCTTGGGAATCAAGGGCGGGAAGGTTTCCGCACGGCGCACGAACGGACGTTCTTTGCCCGTTTTTATCCACACCCGATAATGCGATGCGTTATCCATTCTTTACCCGGGGCCTCCGCAACCTTCGCGGGCTTCGAGCGGTAGTCACGGCGTCCGAGCCGCAGACGGGCTCGGACGCAGACACCGTTCCCTCCCGTCGAATGGAGCATCATGTCCCTCCCTCTGACCCGCCGGATCGCCCGTGCCGCGCTGCTCGTCGCAGCGGGAGCGGCCGCCGGGGTCGGTGCGGCCGGCTCCGCCGGTGCGGCCACGAACCTGCCCGACGTCGGCCCCAACCTGAGCGGTCTGACCGCGCTGGACGGGGCGCACGCCGGTGACACCGTCGACAGTGCCGCGCGGCAGGTCACCTCGGCCGCGGGCCACACGGGCGGCAAGGCGGTCGAGCAGGCGGTGCCGGCCGCGGGCAAGACCGGCGGCGGTGCCGTGAAGAAGACGGCGCCGGTGGCGCAGAAGGCCGCGGGCGACACGGCCGGCGCCGTGGGGGGTGTCCTCGGGGACGCCGCCGGCGGCGCCATGAAGGGGGGTCTGCCGACGGACACGCTCACCAAGGGCGGGCTGCCGACGTCGTCCCTGCCCACGTCCTCCCTGCCCACCAAGGGTCTGCCGCTCGGCTGACGCCGGCCTTGCCGGTGCACGGGGCCCAGGGATCTCCCTGGGCCCCGTTCGCCGTGGTGCCGCCGGCTACGCGGTCAGGCGGGAGACCGCGGCCCGGACCCGCTCGTCCGTCGCCGTGAACGCCACCCGTACGTGGCGGGCGCCGGCCTCGCCGTAGAAGTCGCCCGGGGCCACCAGGATGCCCCGGTCGGCCAGATCGGCGACCGTGGTCCAGCAGGACTCGTCGCGGGTGGCCCAGAGGTAGAGGCTCGCCTCGCTGTGCTCGATGCGGAAGCCGTGGGCGAGGAGGGCCGAGCGCAGGGCCTCGCGGCGGGCCGCGTAGCGCTCACGCTGTTCCCGCACATGGGCGTCGTCGCCGAGCGCGGCCACGACCGCGGCCTGCGTCGGCGCGGAGGTCATCATGCCGCCGTGCTTGCGGATCTGGAGCAGCGGGCCGAGGACCTCCGGGTCACCGGCTGCGAAGGCCGCGCGGTAGCCCGCCAGGTTGGACCGCTTGGACAGGGAGTGCACGGCGACGATGCCGTCGAAGGAGCCGCCGTTGACGTCCGGGTGCAGGACCGAGACCGGGTCGGCCTCCCAGCCCAGCTCCAGGTAGCACTCGTCGGAGAAGACCAGGACGTCGTGGGCGCGGGCCCAGGCGACGATGTCCGTCAGCTCCCGCTTGGTCAGGACCCGGCCCGTCGGGTTGGACGGGGAGTTCAGCCAGAGCAGCCGCAGGTTCTCCGGGTCCAGGTCGCGCGGGTCGTCGTAGACCTCGTACCCGGCGCGGGCGAGGCGGGCACCGACCTCGTAGGTGGGGTAGGCCAGGCGCGGGTGGGCGACCTTGTCGCCGGGGCCGAGGCCGAGCTGGGTGGGCAGCCAGGCCACCAGTTCCTTGGAGCCGACGACCGGCAGGACGTGCCGGTGCGTGATCCCGCGGGCGCCCAGCCGGCGCTCCAGCCAGCCCGTGATCGCGTCGCGCAGGGCGGGGGTGCCCCAGACGGTCGGGTAGCCCGGCGAGTCGGCCGCGTCGACCAGGGCCTTCTGGATCAGCTCGGGCACCGGGTCGACCGGGGTGCCGACGGAGAGGTCGACGATGCCGTCCGGGTGGGCGGCGGCC
This sequence comes from Streptomyces sp. NPDC038707, assembly GCF_040636485.1. NCBI lineage: Bacteria > Bacillati > Actinomycetota > Actinomycetes > Kitasatosporales > Streptomycetaceae > Streptomyces > Streptomyces sp. NPDC038707. The sequence continues at coordinate 25,081 of NZ_JBEZUP010000013.1, read as the reverse complement.
GTCTTCTTGTACGGCTCCAGCTTGTCCCACGGGAAGACCGGAAGGCGGTCGGAGACTGCGGACACGATCAGTGGCTCACTTTCGTACGGTGCGGCAAACGCCTCGGTCCCGTGCGGCGCTGATCGGGTGATCGGGCCGTACGGGACCGAGGCGGCGCGGTTGCGGCCGCTTGGCGCTCAGGCGGGCGGTCAGCCCTGCTTCGGCAGTTCGGCGACGAACGGGTGGTCGCGCTCGATCAGCCCCAGCTTGCTGGCGCCGCCGGGCGAGCCCAGCTCGTCGAAGAACTCGACATTCGCCTTGTAGTAGTCCTTCCACTCCTCCGGGACGTCGTCCTCGTAGAAGATCGCCTCGACCGGGCAGACCGGCTCACAGGCACCACAGTCGACGCATTCGTCCGGGTGGATGTACAAGGACCGCTGGCCCTCGTAGATGCAGTCGACCGGGCACTCCTCGATGCACGCCTTGTCCTTGACGTCGACACAAGGCTGCGCGATGACGTAGGTCACGCTGTCGTTCCTCCTCGATAGGGCGCTGGCGAGCCTCCTCAGGCCCGCCGCCTGGCGCGCGGGAGCGCGGCGTCGTCGATGCCCGCCCCTAGTATCTCCGTTCCGGAGCATGATCCGAACAGGAGGGGTGAACTGACCAGTGGAAATCTCGGCGGCAGGACGCCTGGCAGTCCGCATCACCCCAGCTGACGTGGGGAAACGGGTCTCTGTACGGCGGTTGGGCGAACCCGGCGCCGGACCGGAGAAGTTCACTGACACGGTGGGTGTTCTCACATCCTGGGACGGTGGCGTGCTCATGATCACACGCCGGGACGGCGAAAGTGTCGGAATCCCGGAAACCGCGCTGGTCGCGGGCAAGGTGATTCCCGCCGCACCGGCCCGCCGCCGTGGCCCCGCCGCCTCCTACCCGGAGCTGGCGCGCGTCGCCGCGCGCGCCTGGCAGCCGGTGGAGAGCGAGCCGCTGGGCGGCTGGGAACTGCGGGCCGCCGCCGGGTTCACCCGGCGCGCCAACAGCGTGCTGCCGCTGGGCGATCCCGGTCTCGGGCTGGACGCCGCGCTGGACGCCGTACGGCGCTGGTACGGCGCGCGTGGCCTGCCCGCCTTCATACAGACCGCGACCGGCGCCGAGGGCACGCAGGAGCTGCTGTGCGCGGAGCTGGAGCGGCGCGGCTGGGTGCGCGAGGTGACCGCCGAGCTGTGGACCGGGGCCCTGGCGCCGGTCGCGGACCGGGCCGGAGGCGAGGGCGTGGTGCTGTCCCGGACGGCGGACGAGGCGTGGCTCGCCCGGTACCGGCGCACGGGGGCGGGCGAGGCGGCCCTGCGGGTGCTGCACAGCGGGCCGTCGGTGTGGTTCGCGGCCGTGCCCGGGGACGGGGAGGGCGAGCCGCCGGCCGCGATCGGGCGGTGCGTCGTGGACGGGCGCTGGGCCGGGTTCGCCGCCGTCGAGGTGGACCCCGCCCGGCGCCGGCAGGGGCTGGCCACCGAGGTGCTGGCCGCGCTGGCCCGGCGCGCCCTGGACGAGGGCGCCTCGGCGGCCTGGCTCCAGGTGGAGGCGGACAACGAGGCCGGCCGGGCGCTGTACCGCACGCTCGGCTTCCTCCCGCACCACGCCTACCACCACTACCGGGCCCCGGAGCGACCGGCTCCGCCCGCGGGCCCGGAACACACGACGGCGAAACCGTCCGCCACGCCCGCCCCCTCCCCCGACCGCGCGACGGAGGAGCCGGCCGCTCCGCCCACCGCCCCCGCCCACGCGCCCCGGGAACCGGCCACGCCCACCGCCCCCGCCCACGCGGCGGAGCAGCCGCCCATGCCCGACCGCGCCCCGGAGGAACCGGCCGCCGCGCCCGGCCGGGCTGCGGAGGAACTGACCGCGCCCACGGCCCCCGACCGCACCCCGGCGAAACCCGCCGCACCCACCGCCCCCGCCCACGCGGCGGAGCAGCCGCCCATGCCCGACCGCGCCCCGGAGGAACCGGCCGCCGCGCCCAGCCGGGCTGCGGAGGAACTGACCGCGCCCACGGCCCCCGACCGCACCCCGGCGAAACCCGCCGCACCCACCGCCCCCGCCCGCGCGGCGGAGAAACCGGTCACCGCGCCCGCCGCCCCGGACCGCACACCGGAGCAATCGCCCACGCCCCACCGCGCCTCGAAGGAACCGGCCGCACCCGCCATTCCCGACCGCACCCCGGCGAAACCCGCCGCACCCACCGCCCCCGAACCCGCGACGGAGAAACCGGTCACCGCGCCCGCCGCCCCGGACCGCACACCGGAGCAATCGCCCACGCCCCACCGCGCCTCGAAGGAACCGGCCGCGCCCGCCATTCCCGACCGCACCCCGGCGAAACCCGCCGCCACCCCCGACCGCACCTCGGACGAACCGACCGCGCCCGCCATTCCCGACCGCGCCTCGAAGGAACCGGCCGCGCCCGCCATTCCCGACCGCACCCCGGCGAAACCCGCCGCACCCACCGCCCCCGCCCGCGCGGCGGAGAAACCGGTCGCCGCGCCCGCCGCCCCGGACCGCACACCGGAGCAATCGCCCACACCCCCCGCCCCCGACCGCCCCGGAAAGGCCTGAGGCTGCCGTGCGTCATCCGTATCTGCCGCCGCCGTACCCGCCGCCGCCGGAGCGGTCCGCCGAGTTGCGGCGGCGGTTCGCCGAGGAGGTCCGGGCCGAGCGGCCGGATCTGTCGGCGCTGTGCCTGCTGATCGGCGCCGGGGCGGACGGCTCGCTGGACGACGCCGGTATCGACGCCGCGCAGGCGGAGCTGGACCGGCTGGCGGGCGAGCTGCCGTACCGGCCGGGCGGGCCGCGCGCGTGGGCGGAGGCGACGCGCCGGCTGCTCGGTGACCGCTGCGGCTTCCACGGCACGCCCGGCGACTACCAACGGCTGGAGTCGTCCCTGCTGCACGAGGTGCTCGGGCGCCGGCGCGGGCTGCCGATCCTGCTGTCGGTGGTGTGGCTGGAGGTCGCGCGCCGGGCCGGGGCGCCGGTGTACGGGGTGGCGCTGCCCGGGCACTTCGTGGTCGGGTTCGGCCCGGCCGCGGACCGGGTGCTGGCCGATCCGTTCGACGGCGGCCGGGTGCTGACCGGGACGGACGCCGAGCTGCTGGTGGTGAGCGCCACGGGTGCGCCGCCGGACCCCTCGGTGCTGGAGCCGGCCCCGCCGCTGGAGGTCGTGCAGCGGGTGCTGAACAACATGCGGGCGTGGGCGGCGGCGCGGCCGGAGCGGTCGGATGTGGGGCTGCTGGCCGTGGAGCTGGCGCTGCTCATCCCCTCGCATCCGGCGCGGCTGCGCTACGAGCGCGGGCAACTGCTGGTCCAGCGCGGGCAGTTCGTCGCGGGCGCCGAGGAGCTGGAGACGTACGCCGATCTGATCGAGGTGGTGGACGAGGAGGCGGCGCGCAAGATCCGTCAGGAGGCGGGCACCGCGCGCGCCAAGCTCAACTGAGCACGCCCTTCACAGCCACCCCTTCTCCCGGGCGATCAGCACCGCCTCCGCCCGGTTGCGGGCCGCGAGTTTCTGGATGGCCGTGGACAGGTAGTTGCGGACCGTGCCCTGGGACAGGTGCAGGGCCTGGGCGAGTTCGGCGTTGGTGGAGCCGTCGGCCGCCGCGCGCAGCACCTCGCGTTCGCGCTCGGTGAGCGGGTTGGCGCCGTCGGCGAGCGCGGCGGCGGCCAGGGTGGGGTCGATGACCCGTTCGCCGGCCAGCACCTTGCGGATCGCCTCGGCGAGCTGGGCGGCGGGGGCGTCCTTGACGAGGAAGGCGTCGGCGCCGGCCTCCATGGCGCTGCGCAGATAGCCGGGCCGGCCGAAGGTGGTGAGCACGACCAGCTTGACCGCCGGGTACGCGCTGCGGACCCGGGCCGCGGCCTCGATGCCGGTGCAGCCGGGCATCTCGATGTCGAGCAGCGCCACGTCCACGCCGTGCTCGCCGACGGCGGCGAGCACCTCGTCGCCGCGCGCGGCCTGGGCGACGACCTCGATGTCGTCCTCCAGGCCGAGCAGCGCGGCCAGCGCCTCGCGGACCATCGACTGGTCCTCGGCCAGCAGGACCTTGATCGTGCTCGTCATGCCCCGGATCCTACGTCGGTCAGGGGGGCCGTCGGCACGCGGGCGACCAGCCGGAATCCACGCTTGATCCGGCCCGCGCGCAGGGTGCCGCCCACCTTCTGGAGCCGCTCGGTCAGGCCGGTCAGACCGTTGCCGGGGCCCTTGCCGGAGCCGCCGGAGCCGTTGTCCTCGACGGTGAGTTCGAGCACCGGGCCGTCCAGGGTCTCGTGGCGCAGCAGGCGTACCGCGCAGCGGCTGGCGCCGCTGTGCCGGACCACGTTGGTGACGGCCTCGCGCAGCGCCCAGGCGAGGGCGGACTCGGTCTCCTCGGGGACACCGGCGAGGTCGGGCTCGGCGGGCACCTCGGCGATCACCTCGGCGGCGGTCAGGGCGACCTGGGCGCCGGCGAGTTCGGCGGCCAGCCGGGGCCGCCGGTAGCCGGTGACGGCCTCCCGCACGTCGGCCAGCGCCTGCCGGCTGACCTGTTCGATGTCGGCGACCTGCCGGGCCGCCTGTTCCGGGTGGCCGGGCAGCATCCGGCCGGCCAGCTCGCTCTTCAGCGTGATCAGGGACAGCGAGTGGCCGAGCAGGTCGTGCAGGTCGCGGGCGAGGCGCAGGCGCTCCTCGTTGGCGGCGAGCTGGGCGACGGTGGCCCGGGCCTTGCGCAGTTCGATGGTGGTGCGCACGAGCTGGCCGACGCCGGCCATCGCGAACCCGATGAGCAGGACGAGGACGACCAGGCCGCGCGCCTCCTTCTCGTCGGTGCGCAGGCCGATCAGGTACATCACCACGGCGGAGGCCGGGATGGCCCAGTAGGCGGCGCGCAGTGGCAAGGTGGCGCCGAAGGCGACCGCCAGGTAGACGAACAGGCCCAGCCAGGCACTGCCGAGGGTCCAGGCCAGGACGGGGGCGAGGACGCTGAGCACGCCGCCGAGGCCGAACACGACACGGCGGGAGAAGGGCCGGCCCATGGTGCGGAAGACCAGGGCCAGATAGACCCCGACGAAGACGGCGAGGCCGCACGAGCCCGCCACGGTGGCGGCGGTGGAGCGGCCGCCGCCGACCAGATCCTCCACCGGTGAGCTGAGGAAGACCAGCCAGACCGTGATCCACAGCCCCTTGATCAGCAGTTCGCGCAGGTTGGCGGGCGGCTGGCCCACGGGGGTGCGTCGCGGCATCGCGGTGTGCCGGTCTTCCGTCGTCGTGCCGCTCACGCCTTCAGCGTGTCCTTCCGGTACAGCCAGGCCGCGCCGCCCGCGAACAGGACGAAGGAGACGACGAGCACGGCGATGTCCTGGGCGTGCGGGGCCTGGCTCTGTTCGATGGCCCGCCCCAGGGCAGCGTACGCGTGGGTGGGCAGCCAGCGGGCGATGTCCTGGAGCCACTGCGGGAAGGTGGTGGTGGGCATCCACAGGCCGCCCAGCATGGACAGCGCGAAGTAGATGATCATGGTGATGGGGCGGACCGCGTCGCCGGTGGCCAGGTAGCCGAGGGCGACGCCGAGCGCGGCGAAGACCAGGCTGCCGGCCCAGACGGCACCGCTCAGGGCGAGCCACTGCCAGGCGTCGAGGCGTACGTCCTTCACCGCGGCGGCGACCGCGAACACGATGACGATGGACGGCAGGCTGACCACGGCCGCGCCGGCGGTCTTGGCGAGGACGTAGCCGCGCCCGGGCAGCGGGGTCAGCCGCAGCTGCCGTACCCACCCGCTCTCGCGCTCCTTGGCGATGCGCTCGCTGTTGCCCATGAGCGTGGCGGTCAGGGCGCCGAAGGAGGCCATGGAGACCATCATGTACGTCGGCAGGGTCAGCCCCGTGCCGTCGACCTCGGTGTGGCTGTCGGCGTTGCCCGCGATCAGCAGGAACAGGGCCGAGGGGTAGATCACGGTGAAGAACAGGAACTTGCGGTTGCGCAGGGCGCGCACGAGTTCCATCTTGATCAGGCTGTTCACTGCTGCTTCGCCTCCTCGGCGGCGGTGATGGCGACGAAGGCCTGCTCCAGGCCGAGGCCGGCGACTTCGAGGTTGCGGGGGTAGAGGCCGAGGCCGTACAGGGCGTGGACGGTGGCGTCGGCGTCGGCGGACCGGATGCGTACGGTCCGGCCCGAGACGTCGATCCGGGTGACGGACGGCAGGGTTCCGAGGGCGCTCTCGTCGATGCCTCCGTCCAGGTCGAAGGAGATGCGGCGGGCGCCCGCCCTGGCCTTGATCTCGGCGGCGGTGCCGTCGGCGAGGAGGCGGCCGCGGTGCAGCACCAGGACGCGGTCGGCGATGGCGTCGGCCTCTTCGAGGTAGTGGGTGGCGAACAGCACCGTGCGGCCCTGGGCGGCCTGCTCGCGCATGGTGGCCCAGAAGGCCTGGCGGGCGGAGACGTCCATGCCGGTGGTCGGCTCGTCCAGGATGATCAGGTCGCTGTCGCCGGCGGTGGCGAGGGCGAACCGGACCCGCTGGGCCTGCCCGCCAGACAGCTTGTCGGCCTTGCGGTCGGCGATCTGGGTGAGGCCCGCGCGCGCCAGCACGTCGGCGACCGGGTACGGCCGCGGGTGCAGCGAGCAGGCCAGCTTGACCAGTTCGGCGACGGTGACCCCGTCCGTCAGTCCGCCGCTCTGCAGCATGGCCCCGACCCGGCCGGCCACGATGGCCTCGCGCGGGGTGGTGCCGAACAGGCCGACCGAGCCGCTGTCGGGCTGCTTCAGCCCGAGGAGCAGGTCGAGGGTGGTGGACTTGCCGGCCCCGTTCGGGCCGAGGAGGGCGACGGTCTCGCCCGGGTACAGGCGCAGCGAGAGGCCGTCCACGGCCCGCACGCTCCCGTACGTCTTGGTCACCTGGTCGAACCCGGCCACCGGGGCGGTGGTGGCCGGTACCGCTGTCGTCGTCATGGGGTCCATGCTGGCGGCGGGGGGTGGGCGTCCGGCAGTGCCGTGGGTCCTGACCGCCGGGTGACAGATGTCATGCCCGGCGGGTGACGGGTACGGCGAGGGGCGCCCCCTCGGTGGGGACGCCCCTCGCTTCCGGCGCGGTGACTAGCTCGGGTTCGTGTCGATGATCCCGACCCGGTTCGTCCTGCTCATCAGCGCGGGACGCAGCGCGGCGTAGACGTCCTCGGGGGTGACGGCGGTCTTCTTGCCGTTGCCGCGGGTGATGAGCACCCCGTCGAAGGCCTGCCCGTACAGCTCCTTGAGGGCGGTCAGGTCGGGCTTGTCGACCAGCTTGCCGTTCACGGCCGTGACCCGGAGGAACTTCCACAGCGAGTTCTGCGGGCTGAAGGGCACCGAGTGGGCCGCGTCCGCCTGGACCGTCACCCGGCCGGACATCGCGGGCTCGGCGAACTCCTTCATCATCCGGTCGACCTCGGCGTTGGAGACCGTCGGCTGCCGGGTGGTGGTGGGCACCGCGACCGGGGTGGCGTTGCCCGTCTCCACCAGCGCCCGGAAGGCCTGTTCGACCGCCTGGGCGGAGTGTTCGGCGTCGACGGCCTTGCCCGCCTTGCCGTAGACGGGCACGGCCTTGCCGGACTTGAACTCGATGGTGCCGTCGGTGGCCGCGCCCGCGCCCGAACCGCCGCCGGCCTGCTGGAGCGCGGCGTGCAGCTTCTCCTCGTCGACCGGCATGACCGGGGCGACCACACGCTTCTGCCCGAAGAGGGAGCCGACGACGTGGACCGGGTTGTAGTCGCTCCGCGCGGCCTGGCTGACGGTGGCCTGGTAGTCGAACTGGAGGCCCGCGTTCTCCGGGGTGAGGCTGACGGTCTTGCCGCCGACGGCGAGCTTCAGCGGCTTGTGGACCTGCTTGCCGAAGGCGTCGTCCAGCTTCTTGACGGCGTCGTCGCGGGTGCCGCCGCCGATGTCGACCCCGAGCACGGTGGTGCCCTTGGGCACGTCGGTGTGGTTCATCAGCAGTCCGGCGCCGTAGGCACCGCCCGCGACGACGATCACGGCGGCGCCGAGCAGCACCAGCTTGCTGCGGCCCTTCTTCTTCGGCTTGGCCGCCGCCTTGGGGGCGGGGGCCGGCGCGGGCTTGGGCGCGGCGGGCGCCGCGGGCCCGCCGGGGGCGCCGAACGGGGCGCCCGCGCCGGGGGCGGCCGGCATGCCGGTGGTGACGGTGTGTCCGGAGACGTTGCCGGCGGCCGGTGAGTGGTAGCCGGGCGTGCCCGGCTCGGGGGCCGGCTTCTGCGGGGTGAGGATCGCGGTGTCGTCGCTGAGCCCGCCGCCGGCCCGGTGGGCGCCCGGACGGGGCGCGCCGGGGCCGTCGAGGTCGGTCAGGGCGCTGCGCGGGGTGTTCCGGCCGTGACCGGCGCCCGCGGTGCCGTCGAAGGGGCCGCCGGGGGCGCCCGGGCCGGGCGGGGGCACGAGGGTGCCGTCGCCGGTGACCGGACCGCCGGTGGGACCGGCCGGGCCCTGCGGGCCGCCGGGTCCGCCGTGTCCGCCGGGCCCGTCGAAGCCGCTGGCGCCGCCGGGGCCGCCGTGGCCGGGGAAGCCGTCGGCGCCGCCCTGGCGGGGCGCACCGCCCGTCGCGCCGCCGTAGCCGTCGGGACCGCCCGCGCCGGCCGGACCGGCGCCGTAGCCGTCCGGGCCGCCGTGGGCCGGGGCGTTCTCCGAGAAGTACGGCAGGTCGTCGCGGCGGGACTCACCGGGGCCGGGGGTGCCGGAGCCCGGCGCGCCGGGGCGGGAGCCGCCGCCCAGCGGGCCCGCGGTGAGCGCCTCGGTCACGTCGAAGGAGCCGGTGCCGCCGCCGTGGCCCGGGGCGACGGGGCCGCCGGTGGCACCGGGCAGGCCCTTGCCGTTCGTCCCCGCGCCCTTGCGGCCGCCGGAACGGGAGCCGCCCGTGCGGGAACCGCCCGGCGCGCTCATGGCACCGACCACACCGCCGGGACGGCCGCCGGGGCGTGCGCCGGTGGCACCGCCCGGACCGGGCGCACCCGGACCACTCTTACGGTGGCCCGCCGCGCCGGGGGCGGGAGCCGCGGGGGCGGAACCGCCCGGGATCCCGGCTCCGTTGGTGCCGCCACCGCCCGGACCGCCCTTCGGGGCACCGGACTTGCGGGGCGCGAACCAGTCGCTGGTCTTGTCCTCCGCCTGCCCGGCGGACTCGGCCGGCGCCTCGGCGGGGCCGGTGGCGGGCGCGCGGTCCGCCGCGGGCCGTTCCTCGGCGGCGGGCGTCTCCTCCGCGGTGCCCTCGCCGTCCCCGACGGTCTTGCGCACGACGACCGGCGGGATGGGCCGGGATCCGGGGATGTTGATCCGGATCCGGGTCGTCAGCGTGGTCTCGGTCTTCTTCTCGTCCGGCCGCGAGCCCGAACGGCCCGCGCCCATACCGTCGTCGGAAGCCAGGGGGGTCCCGTACGGCGGTGTGCCGGAGGGGTATGCGGCTCCGCCGCGCCCGTTGGGCCCGGAGGACGGAGTGTCAGTTTCACGACTCAAGGCAGGTTCTCCCGGTTGGCTCCGCCGCCCTTACGACCTGACTGCTCGGGCGGCTCGGCGGCGCGCACCACCATACTGTCCACTTCTGGCGCGCATCCCATGACCGCTGGGGAAACCCACACGGGACTCGCACGTGCGCCGCACGGCGAAGTGGTACGTCACTTGCCAAGTCGGGCGGGGCCGCCGCGGGGTTGCCGTCCGGCGCCAACGGTGGCACAGATCACAGCCAGGACCATGCCGCCGAGCAGGAAGAGATAGGAACCGCCGCCCGCGCCGAACAGGAAGTCGCCCTCCGGGCGGGTGGTGGTGAGCAGGATGACGGCGACGAGCCAGCCCGCGGCCGGCGCGACCGCCCCGCCGCGGCCGCGGGTGGCGTAGGAACCGCCGAGGAAGAGCCCGGCGGCGCCGGCGAGGGCGAGCAGCAGCCCGCCGGGGAACCAGGCGGCCTGGACGAGGGCGCCGGCCAGGGCCGTGAGCGCGCCGAGCAGGAACAGGCCGGTCAGGGCGGCGGCCCGGCCGGGGGACGGCGGGCGCAGCGGCTGGGCGAGCGGCGAACCCGGTCCGCCGCCGCTCATGACGCCTCCTCGACGCCCGCGAAGAGGTCGGTCTCGCCGGGTCCGGCCGTGCCGCGCACCAGTTCGTAGTACTCGGTGGTGAACAGCGGCTGGGCGAGGGCGTTGGAGAGCGCGAAGTACGGTCCGGCGACCTCGATCTGGGTGGCGTGGGCGCGCATCGCGGCGGCCTTGGCGGCGGCGTGCGCGGTGCCGTCGACGGCGGTGGTGATCCGCTCGTCGTCGACCACGCCCGGTACGTCGTCCACCGCCGCGCTCTTGTCGAACGGCAGGGAGTCCAGGTCGTCCCGGAGGCGGGCGAAGGCGGCCTCGGCGACGGAGCGCGGGACGCGGTTCCAGTACACCTTGGCGATCCGGTGGCCGCGTCCGGCCGCGAGGTCGACGGCGCGCATGGCGACGCGGTGGGCCTGGACGTGGTCCGGGTGGCCGTAACCGCCGTGGTCGTCGTAGGTGACGAGGACCTGCGGGCGGATCTCGAGGATCACGTCGGCGAGGCGGCCGGCGGCCTCGTCCACGTCGGCCTGCCAGAAGCAGCCGGGGTCGTCGTTGTCGGCGGTGCCGGTCATCCCGGAGTCGCCGTAGCGGCCGGCGCCGCCGAGCAGCCGGCCGTCGGTGACGCCGAGCGCGGCGAGGGCCGCGCTCAGCTCGCCGCGCCGGTGCGCGCCCAGCGCGGGGCCCGTCAGATGCCGCAGCTCGGGCGGGATGACCTCGCCGCGCTCGCCCAGGGTGCAGGTGACCAGCGTCACGTGCGCACCCTCGGCCGCGTACCTGGCCATGGTCGCGCCGTTGTTGATCGACTCGTCGTCCGGGTGCGCGTGCACCAGCAGCAGACGCCGCGCGGGCAGTTCCGTCATGGCACCACCCTACGAGGTCACCGCACCGCCCCCGGCGACGGCGGCCGTCAGAACTTGATGCTGCCGATCATGCCGGCGACGTTGGTCGTCAGGTCTCTGATCGTGGGCGCGATGGTCGAGGAGGCGAGATAGAAGCCGAGCAGGATGCAGACGACGGCATGGCCGCCCTTCAGTCCGGACTTCCTGATCAGCAGGAAGACGATGATCGCCAGCAGCACCACCGCCGAAATCGAGAGTGCCACGGCGGCTCACCTCCAAAGATCCCAGGGACGGGTTCCAGATCAGTTGAGCAGATCCATGCAGTCGCCGGCAGGTTCATACCCACTCAGCGGTAGTGATCATAACTATCCGTGTGCGCGCATCGCTCGGCGCACAGCCGCACAAGGGGGCGCATGGCCAATATGGTCGGGGTATGACGACCGAGGCTGACTCCTTCCCCCGTCGGCACGCCCGGACCCAGCGGTTCACGCTCGGCGCGCCGCGTTCGTTCACCGTGGCGCCCGACGGCTCGCGTGTCGTGTTCCTGCGTTCCGGCTCGGGCACCGACCGGGCGAACTCCCTGTGGGTGCTGGACCTTCCGGACGGCACCGAGCGCCTCGCGGCCGATCCCGGGGCGCTGCTGCGGGGCGCCCGGGAGGAGCTGTCCGCCGAGGAGCGGGCCCGCCGCGAGCGCAGCCGGGAGGGTGGTGCCGGCATCGTCGGTTATGCCACCGACACTTCCGTGGAGCTGGCGTCCTTCGCCTTGTCAGGGCGGCTTTTCACGGCGGAGCTGCGGGCCGGGACGGCTCGTGAACTGCCCGTCGCGGGGCCGGTGATCGACCCCCGCCCGTCCCCCGACGGACGGCATGTCGCCTACGTCGCCCGGGGCGCGCTGCGGGTGGTGGGCGCCGAGGGCGACGGCGACCGGGCGCTGGCCGAACCGGAGTCGGCGGAGGTCTCCTACGGTCTCGCGGAGTTCGTCGCGGCCGAGGAGATGGCACGCACGCGGGGCTTCTGGTGGGCTCCCTCCTCGGACCGGCTGCTCGTGGCGCGCGTGGACGACACGCCGGTGCGGCGGTGGTGGATCGCGGATCCGGCCCATCCGGAACGTGAGCCACTCAACATCCGGTACCCCGCCGCGGGCACTCCGAACGCGGACGTACGGCTGTTCGCCTACCGGCTCGACGGCAGCCGTACGGAGGTGGTCTGGGACCGGGCGCGCTATCCGTATCTGGCGCGTGTGCACTGGTCAGAGGCGGGTGCGCCGCTGTTGCTGGTGCAGGCGCGGGACCAGCGCAGCCAGCTTTTCCTGGCCGTGGACCCGGATTCCGGGGCCACCCGGATGGTGCACGCCGACGACGATCCGGATTGGCTGGAACTTTTCGCTGGTGTGCCCTGCTGGAGCCCCTCCGGGCAGCTTGTCCGCATCGCGGACGAGGGCGGCGCCCGGATGCTGACGGTCGGGGAACGCCCGCTGACCAGCGCGCAGTTGCACATCCGTGCGGTTCTGGACGTCGGTTCGCGGGACGTACTGGTTTCCGCCTCTTCCGGTACGGAGGCCCAGGCGCCGGAAATTGGCGAAGTTCACGTGTACAGAGTGAACGAGTTGGGTGTGGAACGTGTGTCGACGGAGCCCGGTGTGCACTCCGCGGTGCGCGGCGGGGGCGTCACCGTCCTGGTGTCCGCGACCCTGGACCGGCCCGGCACCCGGGCCCGGGTGCTGCGCGACGGGAAGCCGGCGGTCACGATCCGGTCGTACGCCGCGGATCCGGGGCTCCCGGTGCGGGTGACGCTCACCGAAGGGGGCGCGCGCCGCATCCCGTGCGCCGTGCTTATGCCGCAGGACTACCCCGGTGACACTCCCCTGCCGGTCCTCCTGGACCCCTACGGCGGCCCGCACGGCCAGCGGGTGGTGGCCGCGCACAACGCCCACCTCACCTCCCAGTGGTTCGCCGACCAGGGTTTCGCGGTGCTCGTCGCCGACGGCCGGGGCACCCCGGGCCGCTCACCCGCCTGGGAGAAGTCGATCCGGGACGACGTGGCGGCCGTGGTGCTCCAGGACCAGGTCGACGCGCTGCACGCGCTCGCCGAGCGGTACCCGCTGGACCTGGACCGGGTGGCCATCCGGGGCTGGTCCTTCGGCGGCTACCTGGCGGCGCTGGCGGTGCTGCGCCGCCCGGACGTCTTCCACGCGGCGGTGGTCGGCGCGCCCGTCACCGACCTGAGGCTGTACGACACCCACTACCAGGAGCGCTACCTCGGCGACCCCGGCGAGCAGCCGGAGGTCTACCGCCGCAACTCGGTGATCGACGACGCGGGTCTGGTCGACCCGGCCGGGCCGCACCGCCCGATGATGGTGATCCACGGACTCGCGGACGACAACGTGGTGGTCGCCCACTCGCTGCGGCTGTCCTCCGCCCTGCTGGCCGCCGGCCGGCCGCACGAGGTGCTGCCGCTGTCCGGGGTCACCCACATGACACCGCAGGAGACGGTCGCGGAGAACCTGCTCCGCCTCCAGCTGGACTTCCTGCGGCGCTCCCTGCCCCCGGCGAAGCTCCTGTGAACACCCTTAACACGTCGGCAACTTCGCGGAAGCGGTACCGATATACGGACACGGCAGCCTGAATCGCGTACGGCCGTGCGGGTGCCGTAAACGGGCCGGGGCGCCATGTCACCCCGGCCCGTTCCCGTTGCCCGGGGGCGGTGCGACGGGGACGACCGGCCTCTCCTCGGCGAAGTGACAGGCCGACGGATGCGCCGCGGGCCCGGCGCCGTCCCGGAAGGCGTCCGGCACCGCGAGCGCCGGGACCTCCCGCGCACACCGCTCGCGCGCCTTCCAGCAGCGGGTGCGGAAGCGGCAGCCGGAGGGGATGGCCGTCGGCGAGGGCACGTCCCCGGTGAGGATGATCCGCTCGCGCCGGTCGCGGGCCGCGGGGTCGGGCACCGGCACCGCGGAGAGCAGGGCCTGGGTGTAGGGGTGGGTCGGATGGTCGTAGATCGCCTCGTCCGGGCCGCTCTCCACGATCCGGCCCAGGTACATCACCCCGACCCGGTCCGAGATGTGCCGCACCACCGACAGGTCGTGCGCGATGAAGACGTAGGAGAGGCCGAACTCCCGCTGGAGCCGGGCCAGCAGGTTGACCACCTGGGCCTGGACCGACACGTCCAGCGCGGACACCGGCTCGTCGGCGACGACGACCTCGGGGCGCAGCGCCAGCGCCCGGGCGATGCCGATGCGCTGGCGCTGCCCGCCGGAGAACTGGTGGGGGTAGCGGCCCGCGTACTCCGGGTCCAGGCCGACCACGTCCAGCAGCTCCCGCACCCGGCGGCGCCGGTCGCCCTTCGGGGCCGCCTCGGGATGGATCTCGAACGGCTCCCCGACGATGTCCCCGACCGTCATCCGGGGGTTGAGCGAGGTGTAGGGGTCCTGGAAGATCATCTGCACGGAACGGCGCACGGCCTTCAGCGCCCGGCCGGACAGCCCGGTGATGTCCTCGCCCCGGAACCGGACGGTGCCGGCCGTCGGGCGCTCCAGCCGGCACAGCAGCCGGGCCACCGTCGACTTGCCGCACCCAGACTCGCCGACCAGGCCGAGGGTCTCGCCCCGGCCCAGCGTGAAGTCGACGCCGTCCACCGCCTTCACCGCGCCGGCCTGCCGGCGCAGCAGCACGCCCCGGGTCAGGGAGTAGTGCTTGACCAGTCCGGACACCTCCAGGATCGGCTCAGCCACGCAGGCACTCCCTCCAGAAGTGGCAGGCGCTGCGCCGGCCGCCGGGCACCTCGTACAGCGGGGGTTCGTCGGTGCGGCACACGTCCTGGGCCATCGGGCAGCGCGGGTGGAAGGAGCAGCCGGGCGGGACGCGGGTGAGGTTCGGCGGCAGGCCCTTGATGGCGTACAGCTCCCGGCCCTTGCGGTCCAGGCGGGGAACGGAGTCCAGCAGCCCGCGGGTGTAGGGGTGGGCGGGGGCCCGGTAGAGGTCGTGCACGGGCGCGGACTCGACGACCCGCCCGGCGTACATCACCGCGATCCGGTCCGCGACGTCCGCGACGACGCCCAGGTCGTGGGTGATCAGGATCAGCCCCATCCGGTACTCGCGGCGCAGCTCCGCGAGCAGGTCCATGACCTGGGCCTGGACCGTGACGTCCAGGGCGGTGGTGGGCTCGTCGGCGATGACGAGGGCCGGACTCAGGGCCAGCGCCATCGCGATCATGATGCGCTGGCGCATGCCGCCGGAGAACTGGTGCGGATAGTCCCGCACCCGCTGGGCCGCCGCCGGGATGCGCACCCGCTCCATCAGCTCCACCGCCCGGGCCCGGGCGTCCCCGCGGGACATCCCCCGGTGCACGACGAACATCTCGCCGAGCTGGTCGCCCACGGTGAGCACCGGGTTGAGGGCCGACAGCGCGTCCTGGAAGATCATCGCCATCTCGGCGCCCCGGATCCCGCGCCGCTCCTTCTCGTTCAGCGTGAGCAGGTCCCGGCCCTGGAACAGGATCCGGCCGCCGGTGATCCGGCCGGGCGGGGTGTCGAGGATGCCCATCACGGCCTGCGCGGTGACGGACTTGCCGGACCCGGACTCGCCGAGCACGGCCAGGGTCTCCCCCGCGTCCACGCGGTAGCCGACCCCGTTGACGGCCCGGGAGACGCCGTCGCGGGTCCGGAACTCCACCCGCAGGTCCCGCACGTCGAGCAGCACGGCGTCCTCACCTCAGCTTCGGGTCGAGGGCGTCGCGGACCGCGTCGCCGAGCATGATGAAGGCCAGCACCGTGACGGCCAGGGCGCCCGAGGGCCACAGCAGGGCGTGCGGGGCGTTGCGGACGAAGGGGGAGGCGGCGGAGATGTCGATGCCCCAGGAGACGCTGGGCGGTCTCAGGCCGACGCCGAGGTACGACAAGGTGGCCTCCAGGGCGATGTAGGTGCCGAGCGCGATGGTGGCGACGACGATGACGGGCGCCACCGCGTTCGGGGCGATGTGCCGGAGCAGGATGCGGGTGTGGGAGGCGCCGAGGGCGCGGGCGGCCTGGACGTAGTCGTTCTGTTTGACGGTGATGACCGAGCCGCGCGCGATCCGGGAGATCTGCGGCCAGCCCAGCAACACCATGAACCCGACGACCGGCCAGACCGTGGTGGAGGTGACCACGGAGAGCAGCACCAGGCCGCCGAGGACGACCGGGATGGCGAAGAAGATGTCGGTGAGCCGGGAGAGCAGCGCGTCCCAGATCCCGCCGAAGTAACCGGCGAGCCCGCCGAGCACCGACCCGAGCAGCGCCACCCCGAGCGTGGCGCACAGCCCGACCGTGACGGACGTACGGGCGCCGTGGACGGTGCGCGTGTAGACGTTGCAGCCCTGGCCGTCGTAGCCGAAGGGGGCGCCCGGGGCCGGGCCGTCCTGGGATCTGGCCAGGTCGCAGCTGAGGGGGGAGCCGGGGGCGATCAGCGAGGGCCACAGGGAGATCAGCACCAGGAAGCAGATGACGAGCGCCGACAGCAGGAAGACGGGGTTGCGGCGCAGGTCCCGCCAGGCGTCGGACCACAGCGAGCGGGACCGGCCGGCCCCTCCCCCCGGCCCGCCCGGTGTTCCCTCCAGGGTGACGGCCTCGCTCGCGCCGAGGTCCATCGCGCCGCCCATCCCGGTGCCGGCGATGGCGCCCTCGGGCTCGTAGGGCTGTTCAGGCATGGCGGATCCTCGGATCGAGTACGGCGTACAGCAGGTCGACGAGCAGGTTGGCCACCAGGAAGACGAGGACCAGCACCGTCACGAAGCCGACGACGGTCTGGCTGTTCTGACGCAGGATGCCCTGGTAGAGCTGGTAGCCGACGCCGTGGATGTTGAAGATCCGCTCGGTGACGATGGCGCCGCCCATCAGCGCGCCGATGTCGGTGCCGATGAAGGTGACCACGGGGATGAGCGAGTTGCGCAGCAGGTGCCGGGTGACGATCCGGCGGCGGGGCAGGCCCTTGGCGACGGCGGTGCGCACGTGGTCGGAGCGCCGGTTCTCCGCGAGGGAGGTGCGGGTCAGCCGGGTGACGTAGGCGAGCGAGACGGAGGCGAGGACCAGTCCGGGGACGATCAGCTCGTCGAAGCCGCCACTGCGGACCGAGGGCCTGATCCACTGCCACTTGATGCCGAACAGCAGTTGCAGCAGCAGGCCGGTGACGAAGGTCGGCACGGAGATCACCACCAGGGTGGCCAGCAGCACCCCGGTGTCCACGGGCCGGCCGCGCCTGAGGCCGGTGACCACGCCCAGCGTGACGCCGACGACGACCTCGAACAGGACGGCCACGACGGTGAGCCGGACGGTGACCGGGAAGGCGGTCGCCATCAGCTCGGTGACCGGCTGTCCGTTGAACGCCGTGCCGAAGTCGCCGGTGAAGACCTTCCCCATGTAGGCGAGGTACTGCCGCCACACCGGCTGGTCGAGGCCGAACTCCCGTCGGAGCTGGGCGGCGGTCGCCGGGTCGCAGGCCCGTTCCCCGCACAGTCCGGCGACGGGATCGCCCATCACGTTCACCATCAGGAAGATCAGCAGCGTGGCCCCGACGAACACCGGGATCATCTGGAGCAGCCGGCGCAGGACATGGCGTCCCATGGGCTCAGCCGACCCTGATCTCGTTGTAGACCGGGACGCTGAACGGGTTGAGCGCCACGTGGGACAGCCGTTCGGAGTAGCCGGCGTTGCCGTTCTGGTACCACAGCGGGATGGCGGCCATCTGGTCCCGGACGACCTCCTCGGCGCGCTGGAACAGGGCGACGGCCCGGGCGGGGTCCCTCTCGGCGTTGGCCCGGTCGACCAGCCGGTCGAACCGCTCGTCGGACCAGGCGCCGTCGTTGGAGGAGGCGCCCGTGTAATAGAGGGGCTGGAGGAAGTTCTGGATGAGCGGGTAGTCCATCTGCCAGCCCGCCCGGAACGGGCCGGTCATCCGGTGCCCGCCGAGCTGGTTGCGGAAGTCGGCGAAGGTGCCGACCGGGTTGCCGACGCAGGCCCGGTCGTCGCCGAGCGCGTTGTTGATGGAGTTGCACACCGCGTCGACCCACTGCCGGTGCGAGCCGGAGTCCGCGTTGTAGGTGACGGTGAGCCGGCCGCCGGGGATCCCGCCGCCCTCCTCGATCAGTTTGCGCGCCCGGCCGGGGTCGTAGGCGCACGCGCTGCCGCACAGTCCCTTCCTGTAGCCGCCGGCCGCGCCGAGCACCGGGGAGGTCCAGTCGGTGGCCGGGGTGCGGGTCCCGCGGAAGAGGGTGCCGGTGATCTGCCGGCGGTCGATCGCCATGGACAGCCCGGTGCGGACCTTCTCCGCGCCGGGTCTGCTCCACGCCTTGTCGTAGTAGGGGAAGGCGAGGGTCTGGAGGATGCCCGCGGGGGTGTTGAGGTAGCGGTCGCCCAGGTCGCCGTGCACGTTCTTCAGCTGGGCGGCGGGGATGTCGTCGGCGAGGTCGAGGTTGCCGGCCAGGAGGTCGGTGTAGGCGGTGTTGCTGTCGGTGTAGACGAGCAGCGTCACGCCGTCGTTGCGCGCCTTGTCCGGGCCGGGGTAGCCGTCCCGCTTCTTCAGGTACATCTGCGCGCCCTTTGTATAGGACTCGATGGTGTACGGCCCGTTGCCGACCGGTCTGCGCACCCAGGCCGCGTGGTCGGTGAAGAAGGCGCGGGGCAGCGGGGCGAAGGCCGCGTACCCGAGGGTGTCGGGGAAGCCGGAGAACGTCTGGTTGAGCCGGACGGTGAAGGTGTGGTCGTCCACCACCCTCAGCCCGCGCAGGGTGTCGGCGCGCTGCCGGCCGTGTGCGGGGTGGACGTCGTCGTAGCCGTCGATGTAACCGAAGAAGTAGGCGTTCTTCTGGTGGTTGCGCAGGCTCGCCCCGTAGTTCCAGGCGTCCACGAAGGAGCGGGCGGTCACTTTCTCGCCGTTGGAGAAGGTCCAGCCGTCCTTCAGGCGCACGGTGAAGTTCCGCGAGTCCCTGGTCTCGATGGACCGGGCCAGCCAGTCGCGGGCCTCGCCCGTCCTCGGGTCGTACCGCTTCAGACCCCGGAAGATCATGTCGAGGACCTTGCCGCCCTGCACCTCGTTGGTGTTGGCCGGCTCCAGCGGGTTCTGCGGGTCGGCCCAGGAGGAGCTGAGCACCGCGCCGCCGTTGCCGCCGGCGCCCGCGCCCCCGCAGCCCGTGGCGGCGAGCAGCAGGGCCGGCGCCGCCAGGCCGGCGGCCCATCGGGCGTGCGTGCTGCGCCGCATGGCGTGCCTCCTCGTGAGCGGGGACCGAGTACGGGTCGCTGGGACACATACCGCGCGCGGCTGTCGCGTACTGCCCGAAAAGACGGCCTTTAGGGGGACGGGTCATCCGATTGCAGGCACCTCCCGCCCGCCCACTGATGATCTTGACCGTCGAGCGCAATAGATCTACGCGTAACGATGCCGAAACGTTGGATTGGGACGGGGTGATGTACGCATGTCGACACTCCACCGTCCGCATATCGAACGCCTTGCCTGTTTTGCGAGATTGGTCCGATGTGAAGCACGGATTGATTACGGCGCGCTACCCGCGTAGCTACGGAACGATCAAGGAAGAGTAAAGAAGGTAAAGAGAAAACCAAGGCGGCCGAGAATTTATTGACCTTGAATGAATTGCGTTGAAAAAGTCCGGCGTAGCCCGTAGGGGAGCGCCCTGCGGAGCCTTGACCCACAAGGCACGGAGCATCATGACCCCCGCAACCCCTTCCCCGGCCACCTCTCTCGAGGTGACCGACGAAGACAGCGCCGCATCGGCGAAGCCCGGCACCCCCAAGGGCACCGAAAGCCGCTCTCCGGGACGGCTGGCCTGGATCCGCTTCAAGCGGGACCGGACGGGCGTCATATCCGCCTTCGTGGTGATCCTCTTCTTCGTCGTCGGCATCCTCGCCCCGCTCATAGCCAAGCTGTACGGCAAGGACCCGTACACCACCTACGGCATGAACATCCCGGGCCTGCTGAACGAGTTCAACTACCCGGTCAAGCCCAACGGCGGCATCAGCTCCGACTTCTGGTTCGGCATCGAGCCGCAGCTCGGACGGGACGTCTTCACGTTCCTGCTGTACGGCATCCGCAACTCGCTGCTGATCGCGACCGTGGCCGCCCTGCTGACGACCCTGCTGGGTGTCGTCATCGGCATCACCGCCGGTTACCTCGGCGGCAAGACGGACTACTTCGTCGGCCGGGTGATCGACATCCTGCTGGCGTTCCCGCAGACCCTCTTCTTCATCGCCTTCTGGCCCGTGGTGCTGGCGATCTTCGTCTCGCCGGAGGAGAACACCCCGGTCTGGCTGACCGTCACCAGCCTCATCCTCGTGATGACGGCCTTCGGCTGGGCCTCCATCGCCCGACTGCTGCGCGGCGAGGTGCTCGCCCTGCGTGAGCGGGAGTTCGTGGAGGCGGCCAAGGTCACCGGCGCGTCGCCGGCGCGCATCATCTTCAAGGAACTGCTGCCGAACCTGTGGACGCCGATCCTCATCCAGGCAACGCTCCTGCTGCCCATGTACGTCACGGCGGAAGCGGGCCTCGCCTTCCTCGGCGTCGGTCTGTCGGATCCCACCCCCGACTGGGGCGTGATGATCCAGAACGGCGCCAAGGTGTACCAGGACGACATCACGTTCATGCTCTTCCCGGGCCTGACGATGGTGATCTTCGTGGTCGCCTTCAACCTCCTCGGTGACTCGGTCCGCGACGCCCTGGACCCCAAGACCAAGCGCTGAGCTCCATCCCCGGCCACGGCGACGGGGCCCGGCCGGGGTCCAGCACCACTTCGTTCCTCCAGCAGAACAGGCCAGCCATGTCCTTTTCCCGCAGAAACTTCCTGATCGCCACCTCGGTCGCGGCCGCGAGCTCGACGGTGCTGTCCGCGTGCAGCAGCGGTGACGCGGGCGGCGGCGGCAGCACCCCGAGCGGCGGCGCCACCGAGTACACCGGTGCCAAGGTCACCGTCGGCACCAAGGCCGACTCCACCGGCCCGGCCCCGGAGATCCCCGGCGCGAAGCAGGGCGGGACGATCTACGGCCTGGCCCCGGACGACTTCTCGCACCTGGACCCGCAGCGCATCTACTACGCGTACAACTCCACGGTCGCGAACGTGCTGCACCGTTGCCTGACCGGCTACAAGATCGACGCCTCCGGCAAGCAGAAGCTGGTCGGCGACCTGGCCACCGACACCGGCACCGCCTCCGCCGACAACAAGACCTGGACCTTCACGCTGAAGGAGGGTCTGAAGTGGGAGGACGGCAGCGAGCTGACGCTCGAGGACGTCCGCCACGGCTTCGAGCGCGCCTGGGCGCCGTTCGTCACCGAGGGCGCCGACTACGTCCAGCGGGCGCTGACCGGCAAGTCCGGCAAGTGGCGTGATGCCTACGAGGGTCCGTACGGCGGCAAGCACCTCGACTCGATCGTCATCGACAAGGCGAAGCGGACGATCACCTTCAAGCTCGCCGAGTCCAAGCCGGACTTCAACTTCACCCTGGCGATGCACTCCTACGCCCCGGTGCCGGTCAAGCTGGACACCAAGGAGAAGTACGACAAGAAGCCCGTCGCCTCCGGTCCGTACATGATCAAGGCGCACAGCACCGACAAGTCGATGGTGCTGGTCCGCAACAAGCACTGGGACCCGAAGACCGACGCGATCCGCAACGCCTACCCGGACAGCTTCGAGTTCCACTTCGGCATCGAGACGCTGGACGGCGTCGACCGCCTCATCGCCTCCCAGGGCAACGACGCCTACGGTGTCTCCATCTACAAGGGCGTCCCGGCCGAGCGCATCCAGAAGGTCCTCACCGACCCGGACCTGAAGAAGCGCACCTTCAACGGCCTGCTCACCGGCACCTACTTCTACTGGATCAACACCAAGCGCGTCACCAACCTGAAGGTGCGCCAGGCCCTCATCCACGCCTGGCCGCTGAACCAGATCCGGCAGATCTACGGCGGCCCGTCGGCCGGCGACTTCGCCACCTCGGTCCTCAGCCCCGACATCATCGGCTACCAGAAGACCGATGTGTACGGCAAGCTGAAGAAGCCGCAGGGCGACCCGGAGGCCGCGAAGAAGCTGCTGAAGGAGGCCGGCGCGCTCGGCCAGAAGATCGTGTACGCCTTCCCGAAGGACCCGACCTACGACAAGACCAAGGTCGTCATCGAGAACGCCCTGAAGGCGGCCGGCTTCACCCCGGTCATCAAGCCGCTCGAGTCCACGGCGTACTACGACCAGGTCCAGCAGATCGACAACAGCTACGACGTGATGTGGGGCGGCTGGTCCCCCGACTGGCCGACCGCCTTCACGATGATCCAGCCGCTGCTGGACGGCGAGGCCATCGGCAACGGCAAGAACAACGTCTCGCAGACGAACGTCGACTGGATCAACGAGGGCATCAAGAAGAACGCCGTCATCCCGGACCAGGAAGAGGCCGGCAAGGCCTGGGCCGCGCTCGACAAGCGGATCATGGAGGAGGTGGCCCCGATGATTCCCGAGACGTACCAGCGTCGCTTCTACGTCTACGGAAACAAGGTCGGCGGCGCCCAGTTCGACCCGAACTTCTCCGCCACCCTGCTGTACAAGACCTTCGTCAAGGCCTGACGTACGGCCCCCTAGGCGGGGCGGCCCCGGTGCCGCCCCGCCGTCTCTCCCCCCTACGGCATCCGTCAGGAAATCCCAACTGCCATGTTCCGCTTCCTCGTCCGCCGGATCCTCGGCGCCGCGGTGATTCTGCTGATCATCAGCGCCCTGGTGTTCGTCCTGTTCTACGCCGCTCCGCGCGACCCCGCCCGCATCGCCTGCGGCAAGGTCTGCACCCCGGAGACCCTGGAGTTGGTGAAGAAGAACCTGGGGATCTCAGATCCGCTTCCCGTGCAGTACTGGGAATGGCTCAAGGGCCTGTTCGTGGGGCGGGAGTACACCTCGTACGGGCACTGTGACGCGCCCTGCCTGGGCTTCTCGTTCCAGAACCGCGAGCCGGTGCTGGACACCATCCTGGACCGCTTCCCCACCACGATCTCCCTGTCCCTGGGTGCCGCCGTGGTCTTCCTGATCTTCGGCGTCGGCACCGGCATGCTGGCCGCCGTCAAGCAGGGCAAGCCGCTGGACAAGATCGCCAGCTCGGCCTCGCTGATCGCGTCCTCGATGCAGATCTACGTCATCGGTGTCTTCGCCACCTACCTCCTGGTGGACCAGCTCCATCTGCTGGACCGGGCCAGCTACACGCCGTTCACCGACAACCCGGGCAAGTGGTTCTCCGGCCTGCTGGTCCCCTGGCTGGTGCTGTCGCTGATCTTCACGGCGAACTACACCCGTATGACGCGCTCCCAGATGGTGGAGACGCTCACCCAGGACTACGTGCGCACCGCCCGCGCCAAAGGCCTGTCCGGCCGCACGGTGTTCTTCCGGTTCGCCTGGCGCGGCGCCATGGGCCCGATCATCACCATCTTCGGTCTGGACCTCGGTGTGCTGCTCGGCGGCGCCATCATCACCGAGAAGACCTTCAGCCTCCAGGGCCTCGGCAGCCTCTCGGTGAAGGCGGTCGAGACGAACGACCTGCCGGTGCTGCTCGGCGTCATCCTGGTCGCCGCCGCGGCGATCGTCGTCTTCAACATCATCGTGGACGCCGTGTACGCCCTGATCGACCCGCGCGTGCGCCTCGCTTAAGGAGAGACCCATGAGCACCCCCTTCCTCTCCGTCCGCGACCTCAAGGTGCACTTCTCCACCGAGGACGGCGTCGTCAAGGCCGTCGACGGGCTCTCCTTCGACCTGGAGAAGGGCAAGACCCTCGGCATCGTCGGCGAGTCCGGCTCCGGCAAGTCCGTCACCAACATGGCGATCCTGGGCCTGCACGACCCCCGCCACACCGCCCTCGACGGCGAGATCCTGCTCGACGGCAAGGAGCTGGTCACCGCCACCGAGAAGGAGCTGGAGCGGCTCCGCGGCAACAAGATGTCGATGATCTTCCAGGACGCGCTGGCCTCGCTGTCGCCGTACCACACCATCGGCGCGCAGATCGGCGAGACGTACCGCAAGCACACCGGCTGCTCCAAGAAGGAGGCCCGGGAGCGCTCGGTCGAGATGCTCCGCCGGGTCGGCATCCCGCAGCCCGACGTCCGGGTGGACGACTACCCGCACCAGTTCTCCGGCGGCATGCGCCAGCGCGCGATGATCGCCATGGCGCTGGTGTGCGACCCCGAGCTGCTGATCGCCGACGAGCCGACCACGGCCCTCGACGTGACGGTCCAGGCCCAGATCATGGACCTGCTCAAGGACCTCCAGCAGGAGTTCGGCACCGCCATCATCTTCATCACCCACGACCTCGGCGTCATCGCGGACATCGCGGACGACGTGCTGGTGATGTACGGCGGCCGGTGCGTGGAGCGCGGCACCAAGGAGGAGGTGCTCCGGACCCCGCGGCACCCCTACACGCTGGGGCTGCTCGGTTCCATGCCGAGCCTGGACGGGCCGGTCGACGTGCCGCTGTCGCCGATCCCCGGCTCGCCGCCCTCCCTGCTCAACCCGCCGTCCGGCTGCCGCTTCCACCCCCGGTGCGCGTTCGCCGACAAGGTGGCCGGCGGACGGTGCTCCAGTGAGCGGCCCGCGCTGGAGTTCGTGGACGGGCGGGCCGCCGCCTGCCATCTGACGCCGGAGCAGAAGAACGAGTTGTTCTCCGACTACGCCGCGGCCCGCACCCACTGACGGTCTTCAGACGGGACTTCACCACCATGAGCAGCACCACCCCCCTCCTGGACGTCTCCGGGCTCACCAAGCACTTCCCCATCAAGGGCGGCTTCCCCATCAAGCGGACCGTCGGCGCCGTCCAGGCCGTCGACGGGCTGGACTTCCAGGTCGCCGAGGGCGAGAGCCTGGGCCTGGTCGGCGAGTCCGGCTGCGGCAAGTCGACCACCGGCCGGCTGATCACCCGCCTGCTGGAACCGACCGGCGGCAAGATCACCTACCGGGGCCAGGACATCACGCACGCCGGCCGCAGGGACCTGGCGCCGATCCGCTCCGAGATCCAGATGATCTTCCAGGACCCCTACGCCTCGCTGAACCCGCGGCAGACGGTCGGGAAGATCATCTCCGGACCGATGGAGATCAACGGCATCAACCCGGAAGGCGGCCGGGAGAAGCGGGTCCGGGAACTCCTGGAGATCGTCGGCCTGAACCCGGAGCACTACAACCGGTTCCCGCACGAGTTCTCCGGCGGCCA